>JAIEMN010000004.1 GCA_019752115.1 Gemmatimonadaceae bacterium | reverse complement strand
ACGCGGCGGTCGCGCGCGGCCCGGGCGCCGGAGTCGGGGCGGGCGGCGGTCACGAGGGCGCGCATGGTGCCGGCATCGAAGTAGCCCGCCGACTGCACGAGCGGGGCGACGCGGCGGAGAAAGCTGGCGTCGGTGGACTCGTCGTCGCGCCCGGTACTCAGGCGGGGGGCCGCGCCGGCAAGACTGTCGGCGAGGGCGCGCGCGTCGTGCGGGGCGCGCGCGAGTACCCGCCGGAAGAGCGAATCGGGGGTGAGCCCGATCGCCCCGAGCACCTCGTGGCTGCGCAGGGCGGCGGGCACCTGCCGGTGCGTGGTGGCCACGAGGCCGAAGGTGGCGCGCGCGCCCAACGCGCCGTGCGTGCGCACCATGCGCACGTACTTGCCGAAGTCGCCGTCGAAGGCGAAGCCGTCGCGCAGATTCACGATGAGATCGGGGGCGTTCTCAACTTCCTTCGCGGCACTGCGCACGAGCCGATTGAGGGCATCGGGATACGCGCTCGTCGTCACGGTGGCTCGTGTGACACTGTCAGCGAGCCAGCGCGGCGCCGAGGCCGGCGAGAACCACTCCGCCGGTAGCGCGAGCGGATTGCCGCGCACCGCTTCCACGGCGTACACGAACCCGCCGCTTGCGGTAGTCCCCCAGCGCACGCGGGTTTCGCCCCGCCCACTCACGACGGTCACGTACCGGTCAGCGGGCCGGACCTCGAGCCACGTGACCAGATCCACGGCCGAATCGCGCACCGCCGCTTCGGCGAACGCGCGGCGCCGTGACAGATCGGCAACGTACACATTGACCATGCTCGCCAGCGCGATGGTGACGACGGCGGCCTGATTGGGGGCGGTGAGCGACCCCGTGTCGCGCCGCACGAGCTGCGCACTGCGAAAGGCGTTCGCCAGCGACACCGGCGTCAGATACGATTCCGCCGCCCCTTCCACAAAGCGGCCGGCATTGCCATGGTCGGAGACGATGACATGGTGGACCGGCGCACCGCCGCGTCGCTCGAGGGAATCGATCACCCGCGTCATCATCGCATCGAGGCGGCGCAGGTAGCCAAAGAGGACGCCGCGCTGCGTGTGCGCAATGGCATCGACGCCGCCGATGAACACGGTGTACTGGCGCCCGCTGAAGTGCTCCAGCACATCGCGCTCGGCGTCAGCCAGCTCCTTGTCCGGGAGCGCGTCGCCCTTGAAGTACATGAGCGGTTCGCTGAGCGGATCGGCAAACCAGTCAAAGGCGCGCATGTAGTTGAAGGGCGCCGCCTGCCGCGCGAACACCTGCCGCGGATCGTCGGCGACGCGCATCGCGTCGAGATCAAACCACCGCGCTTCCACGGTACGGATGTTCGCCCGCTCGCCGAAGACGCGGCGCGCGCCGGTGAGCTCCGTCCACGAGGGGTGGCTCATGGACGGATACGGCGCGATGTGGCGGCCGGCGTTCGGAAAGCGGCGGAAGAGCCCACGCGCCCGCGCTTCGGTGAATGCCTCGAAGCTCAGGCCGTCGATGGCCCAGAGGAGCGTGCGCGGCGTGGTGTCTGCGCGGGCGGCAGCGTTGCGGCGCGCGACATCCTCGCGCGGGGGGCGCGGGGCAGCAGGGGTCGAGGCGGGAGATCCCGCCAGTGCGGCAAGCAGCAGGAGCGCGGTGACCATCGGTCTGCGATTTTGCAGACCGCCGGGCACCGCGGCAAGCGCTCCGCGAATTCCTACTCGCAGGAAATGCGGTAGCTGTCGCGGTAGACGGTCAACTCGCCGTTCGGATTGAAGGCGACCTTGTAGCTCAGCTTCGCGTCGATGTTCGGCGCGGCGCCCTGCCCAATCAAGCGGAGGCGAGACGTCAGGGTGTACGCGTCACCCGAGGTCACGCGGAACGACTGCCGCTCACTGCTGGCGAACCGATAGCGCTCGCCGCGTGTGTTGAACGCCTCGCCGCGGATATCGACATCGATCCAGGCGATGAATCCCCCGCTCGCAGGGGTGGTGAGGCTGCGCTGAAACTGCGCGCTGCCGATGCCAATCATGTCATCGCTGCACCCATTGCCGTCGATGATGAAGACGGCGTCGCCCCGCGCGTTGTCGAGCATGGCGCTGGCGGCGGTGAGGTCGGCCGGTGCCGTCAGCGGGGATCCGCAGGCGGTCAGGAGACTGGCGGCGACCAGGAAGGGCGCGGCAAGCGACAGTCGCATGGGCAATGGCAAGGGCGGGAGGGAACGGGCATCCGGAAGTCGCCCGAAACAAAACATGTGCGCTACATCACGCAATGATGACGCAATCTCCATCTTCGTACAGTCGAGGTCGGCTGCCGTGCGTCATTCGACGTATGGGGTGCGTCATCGTTCGACGGTACGATCGGGGCACCTCGAACCGGAGCTTCTCGTGTTGCTGCTGCGCGCTGTGGTCCGCCTCGCTGTCGTGCCGATGGTTGCCTCGTGCTTGCTGGGATCGGTGGTGGAGGCGCAGCCCGCGCCCGCTCCCTCGCCGGTCCGCGCGCCAACGACGACGCTCTCGCTGATGCTGAGCGGCGGCACGGCGTCGTGGAGCGGCCCGTTCCTGGCGGGCAACAAATCGGCGGGCCTGTTCGGGCTGGCGTTCACCCGTCGCGTGCGGCCGCAGTGGGGCGTGCGGGCGGAGCTCGCCAGCTCGCCGCTCGAGGGCGATCTCACAGTGCACGGCGCCACGAGCGAGCGGGCGTACCTTAGCGTCGGTCGGGCCAGCGCGGCGTTGCTCGGCCGTCGCTACTTCACCCCGGATACCGTCCGCACCCAGTGGTACGCCGACGCGGGGCTCGCCGTCTTTTCGCAGGGCTGTTCGGTGAACGAATCGGGGGGGCTGTCCGATGTCGGGTTCTTTCCCGGCGACGTGACCCAGTCGTGCGAGACGTTTGAAGACACCCAGCAGCGGCGCCTCTTCTCGAAGGTCGGCCACGGGGCCGGCGTCGTGCTGGCCGTGGGCGTGGACCACGGCCGCCTGGGGCTGCAGCTCCGTGCCGAGCCACTGGGGACGGCCGTGGCGCAGGCCACGGGGGGCGACATCACCGCGCGAACGGTCACCCTCATGCTCCAATGGCACGCGTGGCGCCGATGACGGAGTGCGTCACGGCGCCACGCGGGGACGGCGTCGCTCGCGATGCTCAGCGCGGGGTGCGCGTCCCCTTGTTCGCGTTCGAGATCTGCAGGTCGTAGCCGTTCGGCGTCGTCGTGTGGTAGCTCTTGTACGGCACCTTCGGATCGTGCATGTCGCCGCGGCCACCGGTGTCTTCGCGTGAGCTGAGGCCACGCTTGGTCAGCTCGGCCTTCACCGGGTCCACCTCGAACGGTGAGATGCCGAAGGAGACGTGATCCATCTGCGCGCGGCGCGGGTTGGGCGACTGGAAGTTCGGCGCCAGCGGGTTGCCGCCGCGCACGATGATGTTGCCCACGTCGGCCCCGATCTCCATCTCGTTCTGGGACCCTTCATCGCCGGTGGGGCGCCAGCCGAGCAGGTTCTGATAGAAGGCCGCGCTCTCCTTGTAGTCGGTCACCTGGAAGGAGATGTGGTCGAGCCAGACGGTCTTCCAGTTGGTGTTCTCGAAGGGCGCCGGCGTGTCGCTCTTCGCCGCCGCCGTCTTGGCGCGCGCCGCCTTGATGTGCGCATCGTTGCACACCGCCACCGAAAAGCCGTCGGGATCCTTGAAGCGGAAGCACTGGGAGGCGCCGTCGTTCTCGGCCACGGGATTCAACCCGCGCTTGGTGAGCTCGGCCTCGACCTTCTTGGTATCCCACGGGCTGATGACCCACGCGAAGGCATCCCAGGCCGTGTTGCGCGGCGGCCGCTGAAAGCCGCCCGCCCCACCCGCCCGTCCGCCAGCGCCACCGGCGCGGCCCGCCGCACTGTCGCCCGCCGGACGCGGCGGCGCCGGAGGCGCGGGTGGGGCCACGTAGCCACCACGAATCACCACCTGGCCTGCCGCGCCGGCGTCGAGCACCGCCTTGGTGCCATCGTCGCTGCGCAGCGTCCAGTTCATGAGCGCCTGGTAGTAGGCCGACTCCTTCTTGTAGTCTGCCGCCTGAATCGAGAAGTGATCGAGGGCGACGGTCTTCCAGCCGGTCGGCGCGAACGGCGCCTTGATGGCCGAGGTGTCGCACGCCGGCGTACCGGCACGATCACCGCCGCAGCGGCCCTGGGCCTGTGCGGCAACGGGGAGGAGCAGGGCGGCAAGCGCCAGCGCGGGGAAGGATCGCGTCATCGGTGGGGTGGCCCGAGGTGGGAGGAGCGGGGACGGTGGGTCAGAACGTGAGCGTGATTCCCCCGAAGCCCCAGTGTTCGGTGCGGCTCTGGGTCGTTGTGCGTTCGAGGAAGGCGCCGGGGGCGACGAGGCCACCACCGAAGACCACGCGCCAGTGCGTGTCGAGGCGCCATGTGCCGGTGAGATCGAGCTCATCGGCAATGTGGCGATCGCGGTTGGTGCCGGCGGCGCGGAAGACGGTGCTCTGCTTGGTATAGGCCGCATCGTCCAGGCGCACGCGATCGAAGCGATAGAGCGCGAGCCGCAGGTTGAGCGGTGCGAACGGGTCCCACGAGCTCACGGTGTGCAGTTCGCGGGCGTTGGTGCGCCCAATGACATCGGCATAGCCGCCGTGCGAATGGGCGGCCGGATAGAGCACGGTGAAGGCTTCGAGCGTGCCGGTCGTGGCGGGACGCTCGCCGCTCGCCTGCTCGATCCCCAGTGCGAGCGTCGGGGCGCCGTGCACATGCTTCCACTGCAGCTGCGCTTCGGCGACGGCAAACCAGGCGTGGATGTCCTTCGTACCGACGGTGCCGCGCTGGGCCGCGGCTTCGACTTCGAACGATCGGGTGATGGCGCTCTTGGGCGTACCCCAGTTCCACTGCACGCGTCCGCCGGTGGTCAGCCGATAGGTGCGCGCGCCGCTCACCGGATGAATTGCCTGCTCGTACCAGTACGCCTGCCACACCGCCGGCAGGCCGCGCGCCAACGGCTTGGCGCCGGCGGCGCTGCCGAGGGACAGCGTGCGATAGCGCTGCGTGGAATCGGCCACGTTGCGCGCGAACTGTCGCACCGTGACGGGGCGCGCGTCGACGGCTTCGAACGCGAGCGTCCCGCGCACGAGTTGCAGGCGCACACCTTCCGAACTCCGGCGGGTGTTCGACCAGTCGGCCACACCGATCAGCCGCTGTTGCCCCAACGCGATTTCTTGCCGCCCGACGCGCAGGAAATTCGCGCCGCGCCCCACCTCAGCCTGCAGGGTCTGCACATCGTGCCGGTCTTCGTCCTGCGGTCGCGCACCGCCGGGGAGCGTGCGGCCGTAGCTCTGGTCGTCGCGCACTTCGGTAAAGAGGCGCGCGTAGCCCCGCGCCTTGCGCCCCGCCACGAGGTCGGCGCTGAGCAGCACGCGGGACTGACTGTTGTCGTCGTTGACGTCGAGCGTGTTGAAGCCGCGATAGAGCTCCTCGCGCCAGCGGAGCTGCCCGCCAATCGACAGCGAGAGCGGATGCGTGCCAGCGAGCGGGATGTTCTTGAGCCGATCGTGCGGCGCCGACGGCGTGGCGGCGGGGCGCGGCGCCGGCGTGGCCGTGCCGGCTTGCGCACCCGTTTGCTGTGCGGCCGCCGGCTGCGCGACACCGAGCGTGAGGGCAAGGCCGAGGAGGCGTGACCGGCGACTCATGCGGTGGTGACGAGCATGCGCTGCGCCATGGTGTGAAACTCGCGGTCGAGAATCGGGGGCGTCGAGCGCTCGGGGTGATCCAGCCACCAGAGCATCATCTCGAGCAGGGCGCCCGCGAGCATGCGCGCCGCCAATCGCGGCGGGAGCGACGGACGGGCGCCGATGCGGGGGAGGCGTCGCTCGATGCAGTCCGCCAGCAGATCCACGCCGTACTCGAGAATGCCATCCAGCGTGCCGGCGGCGCGCAGCGAGGCCATCACCGGCTGGGCGTCGTGGAAGTGCGAGAGCAGCTCCTGGACCGGCACCAGGCGACGATCTCGCGGTGCCGCGTCCAGGTGGGCCACCATGCTCCCGAACATCCCTTCAAAGCTCGCCAGCAGCGCGTCGTTCTTGTTGCGATAGTGCGCATAGAAGGTGCCGCGCGACACGCCGGCGCGTTCGATGATGTGCTGCACCGTGATGGTGTCGAACGCCTGCTCGTACAGGAGGTCGTGCATGGCCATCCGCAACGCCCGCGAGCTGCGCGCGACGCGGGCGTCGGTCAGCGCCTCCTCGTCGTCCTGAACATCGGGCGTGGGTTTGTTCAACAACGGCCTCGCGGTGGGGGGAGCTGTCATAAGGTCCGGGTGTGCACGGATGTCCGCAACCGCTCCCCCTTCTCTCCCATGACCTCTCGACATAACGCACGCGCGGCGACCCTCGTTGGTGGGGGGCTCATCCTTGGTGTCATGCTGCTGCATCCCACGGGCGCCGAGGCGGTGGCCGATGCCAGTGCCGGCGGTACGCGACATACGCTGGCGCTGGCGACGGCGGTGCACGCGGTGGCGATCGGCGCGGTGCCGCTGCTGCTGGCCGGCATGACTGCGCTCACCTGGCGGCTCCGCGCCGCGCGGGAACTGGCGATCGGCGCCCTGATCTGCTTCGCGCTGGCGTCGGTGGCCGTCCTGTTCGCCGCCGCCATGAGTGGATTGGTCGCGCCCACCCTGCTGGCCGGATTGCGCCCCGTCGGCGATCCGGCGCGTGAGCTTGCCCTGCAGCAGCTGCACTACACGGGGGTGCTCAATCAGGCGTTCGCCACGGTGTATGTGGGGCTCGCGGGCGCGGCATTCGGGCTCTGGGCGCTCGCGATGCGTGGCGATCGCGCGTTCCCGGCGGCCCTGCGATGGGGCGCGGTGCTCGCCGGCATCCTTCCCATCATCGGCGTCGCCGTTGGCCATTTACGGCTCGACGTGCGCGGCTTCGGGTTGGTGGTCGTCCTGCACAGCGCGTGGATGATGACGGCGGCGTGGGTCGCGCGGGGCGACGCCACGCCGATCGCCGCCGTCACGCCGCCGTGATATGCGCCCGTGAGATCTGCTTGAGCGTCGTCGTGCCGCTCTGCTTCATGGTGATCTCGAACTCCTTCTTGAGCAGCGCGAGCACCGTCTCCACGCCTTCCTGACCGAAGGCGCCGAGCCCCCAGATGTAGGGGCGGCCAATGCCGCTGGCGTTCGCGCCCAGCGCGAGCGCCTTGAACACATCGGTGCCGCGGCGCACGCCCCCGTCGCAGATGATCTTGAGCTTTCCGGCGGCGCCCTGCACGACCTCGGGGAGCGAGGTGACCGTCGCGCGCCGCGAATTCTCGGCGCGGCCACCATGATTCGACACGAACACGCCGTCCACGCCATGACGCACGGCGAGCGCGGCGTCTTCGGCGGTCACGATCCCCTTCACCCACACCTTCATCGAGGTGCTCTGGCGAATGCGATCGACGTACTCCCACGTGGGTGTTCCCTTGTCGATCTGGTGCGCGGTGGTGTCGTAGCCCACGAGATTCGGCTTGCGGCGGTTGTCGCGATCATCCACGCGCCCGCTCACGCCCGGGAGTGGCGCGCCGCCCAGATGGCACTTGATGCACTCGCGCGTGTCCTGCCGCGCGTAGCGGATCATCGTTTCGCGATTGCTGCCGCCGAGCAGGTCCACGGTGAACACGATCGCCGTGGCCCCCGCCTTCTCGGCGCGCTTGATCATCTGCTTGGTGATCGCCCAGTCGGCCTGATGATAGAGCTGGAACCACACCGGGCCGCCGCGCTCCTGAATGGCTTCTTCGATGCTCGTGGTGGCCACCGTGGAGAGGACCATCAGGTGATTCTTGGCCTTCGCGGCGCGCGCCACGGCGACTTCGCCCTGCGGGTGGAAGCCCTTCTGCGATCCGAGCGGGTTGATGACGATGGGAGAGCCGTACGTCTGGCCGTAGAACGTGGTGGCCATATCGATCGTGCTCACATCGACCAGCCGCCGCGGCTTGAGCGCCCAGCGGTCGTAGCCGTCGATGTTTGCCTGGATGGTGCGATCGTCGTCGGTGCCGGTCATGAGATAGCCCCAGTGAGCGACCGGGATCTTCTCCTTGGCGACCGGCATGAAGTCCATGACGTCGAGCGCGTCGGCCGCCTTGGTGATGAGCACCGGCGGTTGCGCGCTTTCGCTCGCACGTTGGGCGAGATCGAGGGCGGCGCGGTGCGGGTCGCGCTGACCGGCAAGGAAGCGCGTCAACTCGGCGCGGTCAAAGCCAAGGGCGGCCAGCAGCGGACTGCCGGCGAGGAGAGCAACGAACTGGCGACGGGAGGGCTCAATGGACATGCCATCAAGAGGTGCCCTCCCGCCGCCGTTGTCCAGTGCTGCGCTTAGAAGCTGCCGGTCACCACGACGCCGGCGGGCGACGACACGCGGACCGTGGTGCCGGTGCTGACCATCGGGACCGTCTGGCCCAGCTTCGTGTTGAGATTCAGGCGCGCCTTGCCGAAGGCATCGGCCGTGGCGGTGCCGGCTGCGCTGCCGCCCACGGTGAAGGTGAGCATCGTGCCGGCGGGCACGTTCTCGACTTCGATCTGCAGTTCGCGCTCGTTGGCCGACGTCGCGTACTTGGCCTTGCCCTTGGCGTTGCGATACACGCCATCCGCCGGGCGGGTCAACGCGATCTCGATCTTCGTGGCCGTGCTGCTGCTGGTGGTGCCGCTGCCCGACGCGAACGCGGCGTCGTTGGTCAGGCCCGTCGGCGACGAGTCGGCGCAGGCGGCCAGGGTGGCGACTGCGGCGACGGAGGCGATAGAGGTGATGCGGCGGATGGAACGGAACATGGGCGGGACTCCTCGAGCAAAGGGGGGATGTGGGCCCTCGTGGCCACGACCCCGGGGAGTGCAGGGACAATGCCGCGCGCGCTCCACGCGGGGGCATGCGTGCCCGCGCGTTGCCCCACAACGACTTAGCGCACGGCCGGCAGCCCGGTCCGGTCTCGGTGGGGTGGCATACAACGCTTCGCCGCTGTCACGCGCTATTACAGCGACCGACGCGAACGTGTGCGCGGCATCACCAGCGCTACATTCCGGTCCAGTCTTGCCTCCCTCCGTTCCAAGCCCACTCCTCGTGTCTCTCTTCCGCCCCTGGCGTTCCCTCGCGCTGTTGGCCGTCCTCTCCGTGTCGGCCGCCGCACAACCGGGCATGGTCACGCCGACCCGCATGGACGCGGCCGTGGCCGACTCCTTCGCGAAGCTCGCGCGGCAGCGTTCGCGCCCCACGATCGACGCCATTCGCATTACGGAAACGCCCACGATCGACGGCAAGCTCGATGAGGCGGTCTGGAGCCGCGGCAAGGCGGTCACCGATTTCGTACAGCGGGAGCTGAATGAAGGGGTGCCGGCCTCGGAGCGCACCGAAGTCCGCTTTGCCACCGATGGGGTGAACCTCTACATCGGCGCGCGCATGTACGACCGCGAGCCGCACCTCATCGTGCCGGGCGAGAAGATCCGCGACGTGACGCTCACCAACAGCGATCACATCGCCTTCATCTTCGATACCTATCACGACCATCAGAACGGCTTCGTCTTCGGGACGACGCCGGCCGGCGTGGAGTACGACGGCCAGGTGATCCGCGAAGGCGAAGGCGGTGGCGCCCAGATCGCCGGACAGAATCGCACCCAGGCCGGCGCGCTCGGCGGCTTCAACGTGAACTGGGACGCCAGCTGGACGGTGGCTACCACCATCGATTCGCTCGGCTGGACGGCGGAGTTCCGCATTCCGTTCTCGACGCTGCGCTACCAGAGCGGCAGCGATGTGCAGACGTGGGGGCTCAACGTCACGCGCAGCATCCGTCGCAAGAACGAGGAGCTGTACTGGTCGTTCATCCCGCGCGCGTTCAACCTCTATCGCCTGTCGCTCGCCGGCAATCTGGCGAGCCTGCAGGTCCCGGTGCGCCGCATTCGCACGGTGACGCCGTATTTCCTGTCGTCGAGCCAGTCCGCCTGGACCAACGGCGTGCGGGGAACGCGGTCGCCCACCGAGGTGGGCGGTGAGATCAAATACGGTCTCACGCCGTCGCTCACGCTCGACCTCACGTACAACACCGACTTTGCGCAGGTCGAAGTCGACGACCAGCGCCTCAACCTGACGCGCTTCCCGGTCTTCTTTCCCGAGAAGCGACCGTTCTTCCTCGAGAACGCCGGCGTCTTCTCGGCGGGGACGCCGCAGGCGGTGGATCTGTTCTTCACGCGCCGCATCGGCATCGATGCCAACGGCAATGCGCAGCCCATCCTGGGCGGCGGCCGTCTGACGGGGCGTGTGGGGAGTACGACGATCGGGGTGCTGCAGATGCTCACCGACAAGACCGGCGCCTCCGATGGTCAGAGCTACTCGGTCGGCCGCGTGGTGCGTGAGCTCGGCAATCGCTCCCGCTTCGGCGCAATGGTCGTGCAGCGGCTCAATACCGACAGCACGGCCGATGTGAACCGCACCTACGCGGTCGATGGCCGCATCGGGCTGGGGCAGGCATGGACGAGTGATCTGTGGGCCGCCAAGACGGAAACGCCGCGTCTCACCGGCGACAGCTACAGCTACAGCGGCCGTATCGCCTATCAGACGAGCGTGTGGAACCACAACGCGCGCGTGGCGCAGGTGGGCGACGACTTCAATCCGGAAGTGGGTTTCATGAGCCGCCCGGGGGGCTACCGCGCGTACGACTTCTCCTTGATGCGCCTGGTGCGCAAGCCGGAGTGGACGTGGTTCAAGCAGTGGAACCCGCACACGAGCTATCGGCGCTTCGTGGGCCGCGACGGCTTTTTCCAGACGGGCTACTGGCACATCGACATGACCGAGATCGAATTGGCCAACGGCGCCCGATTCGGTCCGGAGTACAACATCTCGCATGAAGGGCTGCAGCAGCCCTTCACGATCGCCAAGGGCGTCGTGCTGCCGGTGGGCGCGTACGACTGGGGCACGCTCGGGTTCGACTACAACAGCGATCCCAGCGAGAACGTGAGCATCGCCGGCCGCTTTGACTTCGGTGGCTTCTACAATGGGACGCGCAACGGCGGCAGCACCACGCTCACCGTGCGTCGTGGCGCCACGATCTCCGGCTCGCTTACCGCCGAACTGAACGATGTGCACCTGCCGCAGGGGAATTTCACGAGCTCGCTGCAGGCGCTGCGCGTGAACTACTTCTTCACGCCGCGCATCTTCGTGCAGACGCTCACGCAGTACAACAATCAGCAGAAGGTGTGGGGCGCGAACGTCCGGTTCGGCTGGCTCAATACGGCCGGCACGGGACTGTTTCTCGTGTTCAACGAAGGGCGCACCGCGAGCGGGTTCTTCAACTGGGAGCAGCCGCTGCAGCGGAGTGTGTTCCTGAAGTACACGCGGCAGTTCGGGACGGGGGGATAACCCGAAATCCACCCACAACCCACAACCAAAAGCCCGAAACCCCAAACTGATCCGTTATGGGTTTCGGGCTCCTGGTTGTGGGTTGTCGGTTGTGGGTTGTTGCGGGTTTCGGGTGGTGTAGGGTTTTTCCGTATGGCGAAATCCTCCGAATCATCCCACTGTACTCTCGCAGAGTGAGGGCAGCGCCTCCACGACGCCCCAAGCGGACTGGGCATCGATCCCGGTTCCCCCGAGGTGGGATGAGGGCGAAGCGCGAAGGTGTCGCGTGCGCCGACCCGCTGCAACATGCCACCACCGAGTGGCTTGCACCGTTGGCCGAGGCTCGAGCTTCGCCCAAGCGGGTGCCGACCCGGACTCAGGGAGCCGCTGGATTCTCCCGCGACCGCATGCGTCGCTAAGACCCTCCGGGGACGACACAGAAACGCGCCGAGCGTGCACTGCTCGGCGCGTTTCGTGTTGAGGTGCGCCGGCTGCGGCTTTTTCAGGCGCAGCTGCTAGAATTGTGCGCATGCGAGACCATGCCGCCGATATTCGCGCTCTGCGCAAGCAATCCAACGCCGCTATTGATGCGCGCGATCCGGACTACGTGGTGTCCTTCATGACGGCGGATGTCGTCGTGGCCGTCGCCGGCGGGCCGACGCTCACCGGGCGTGTCGCCAACCGCGACGCCTTTGCCGTGCAGATGGACGAGAAGGGTTTTGGCGGCTACCGCCGCTCACCCGTGCTCGTCGTGGTGGCGCCCGATGGCACCAGCGCCACCGAGAACGGCACCTGGGTCGGCCGCTGGCGCATGGGTGGGCGCGCGCACGAGCAGCATGGCAGCTACAGCGCCACGTGGCGGCTTACGGACGTGGGCTGGATGATTGCGTCGGAGACGTATCGCGAAGAGGCCTGACGAGCAGCGTCAGCACGAAGCCGATCGCCAGCAGACTGGCCAACAGCATCAGCGGTTGATCGTAGATGTGGACCTTGCTGCCGCCGGGCGGAAGCGCCGCCTTGGCCCGCGACGACAGCTCGGTGATGATGACCGGCCCCACCACCGCGGCCACGCTCCACGCCGTCAGGAGGGCGCCGTGGATGGCGCCGACATTCGCGACGCCGAAGAGATCGGCGAGAAACGCGGGAATCGTGGCGAAGCCGCCGCCGTACATGGTGAACACCGCCAGCAGGCACGCCAGGAAGGGCCACCACGCCCCCTGTTCGGCGAGGCGCGGGATCAGCAGGAACAGCACCACCTGCGCGCCGAAGAACACCAGATACGTGGTGCGCCGCCCGATGTGATCGGAGATGCTCGACCAGAGCAGGCGCCCACCAGCATTGAACACCGAGATCACCGCCACCACTGCCGCAGCGGCCTTGGGCGTGCGTCCGAAGAGGTCCTGCATCATCGGCGATGCCTGCGCGAGAATGCCGATCCCCGCGGTGACGTTGATGCACAGCATGGCCCAGAGCAGCGCGAACTGCGGCGTCTTGACCGCTTCGCGCCGCGTGAGTCCGGCGGCCACGATGCGCTGCTCGAGCGTGACCGTCATACGGCCGCGCGGCGGATGGCCCGGCGCGTGGCGTAACAGCTGCGCGCCACCCAGCATGATGACGAGGTACGAGACGCCCAGCACCGCCAGCGCCCCGGCAACGCCGACGCGCTCGATGAGAAACGCGTTGGCATACCCGCCCAGAAACGCGCCGCCGCCAAAGCCCATGATGGCCAGCCCCGTGGCCATGCCACGCCGGTCGGGGAACCACTTCACCAGCGTGCTCACCGGGGCGATGTAGCCGATGCCGCAGCCGATACCGCAGAGGATCCCCATGCCCAGGAAGAGCAGCAGCGGCTGCACGAGCACGAGCGCCAGCGCGCCCACCAGCAGCCCACTCGCGAAGAAGGCCGCCGACGTGCGCGCGGCCACCTTCGCGCCGCGCATCTCGACCCAGGGCCCCAACGTCGCGGCACTCAGCCCCAGCAGCACGAGCGCCGTCGTGAACGTGGGATAGGGCGGCGTAAGCCACCACGGGAGCGCCGGAAACGCCGCGGTGATCGGACGGTTGAGCGTGCTCCACGCGTACACCGAGCCGATGCCCAGGTGAACGAGGATGGCACCCAGCGGGATGGGCCAGCGTTTCTCGGTCATAGCCGCTAACCTACTACCATGCACAAGCTCGCCGCTCTCCTCCTCCTGTTACCGGCCGCCGTTGGCGCGCAGGTCGCCCCGAAGGATACGGCGGCCATCGTGCGCCGACTGATTGCGGGCGCCAAATACGCGACCTTTGTGACCCTCGATGAACGGGGCGCCCCACGCAGCCGCATGGTCCAGCCCAAGCCGCCCGAGCGGGACTTCACGGTGTGGTTCGCGACGAACCCGCGGACGCGAAAGGTGCAGGACATCACGCGCGATGGGCGCGTCGTCCTGCACTACTTCGATCCCGTACGCCAGGGATATGTCTCGATCGTGGGTACCGCCACAGTAGCCCGCGACAAGGCCACCAAGGACGCGCATTGGGATCCGGCGTGGGATGCCTTCTACAAGGATCGCGAGAACGGTGTGGTCCTGATTGGTGTCACGCCCGATCACCTGGAGATCGTGAGCGACAAGGATCACATCACGGGCGACAACGCGACCTGGCGCCCGCCGGTCTGGAAGCCTACCGGCGCGAAGAACCGCTAGCGCACTGCGCCCAGCGGGACGAACACGCCGTCGTCCACACGCCCGTTGCGCACGGTATACACCGTGATGCCGCTCGGGAGCACCGTGCCGGCCTTCGGCGTGTCGCCCACAACCGCCGCCGTCTGAAAGAACCGCAGCGGGCCGCTCGTGGTCTGCATCGTGACCATCTCGCGGGCGTGAATGTGCCCGGCGAGGGCAATCTCAAAGCGATGCGGGCGAATGGCCGCGAGCACGTCGGCCAGATTGGACGCCGTGTGCCGGAACTGCTTCTTGCCTTTCACGGTGATGATCGTGGGCGCCGGCGGGGCTTCGGTGTAGCCGCCCACGCCTTCGGAGGCGGAGACGAGCGGGATGTGACTGAACGTCACCACCGGCACGCTGTCCGGGAGCACCGCGAGATCGCGGCGCAGCCACGCGAGCTGCAGCGAATCGACGTGTCCGTAGTACCACTGATCGTCGATATCCACCGTATTCAGGGCGACGAAGTGCATGCCGCCGGCATTGAACGAGTAGTACTCGGGTCCCAAGCGACCGCGATACATCGCCTTGCCCACGAGCGGGTTCGTCGCCGGCACCTTCGACAACTCGCGCTCGATACCGAAGATCTCGTGATTCCCCGGCACCGTACGGAACGGGGTGCGCAGCGCACGCATCTCGTTCGCGAACAGTTCGTAGTAGCCCGTCGCCTCGGCTTCACTCACGCGCAGCGCGTCCTTCACCAGATCGCCGGTCACCAGCAGCAGCGCCGGCGCGATCGAATCCACCATGGCGATCATGCGCCGCGTGCGTGGCACCACCGGCGCCGCAATGTGCGTATCCGACGCCTGCACGAACCGGAAGGGCACCGGCTCCTTCCAGGGCGTCAGGGCAAAATCCAGCGTGGGCGCGTCGGCCGGCTTCCACCAGGCGCCGACCGCGCGGGAACCGCGGGGCACCGACACAAACACATTGCCCAGCCCCGCGCCGGGCAGTGTGTAGCGGCCACTCGCGTCGGTCAGTACGACGGTGTCCTGATTGGACACCGCGACGCCCGCCATACCCACCTCGCCAGCATCGCGAACGCCGTTCGCGTTGCGATCGGTATAGACGACCCCCGAGACCGGGGCGACCGCCTTGGACGCCAGCGCGACGAGCGCCGCCACACACCATCCCATCATCGCCCGAATCCGCGTTCAGGTGGCACGGACGTACACGCAGCCCTTCTCCTGCGCGACGGTCGTGGCAAACACGCCACTCGGCTGCATGATCACCCCCGGCATCATCATGCCGAGCGCCTTCTTGCGCGCGTCGGCGTCGGACAGCTTGTCCGTCTTGGCCACCAGATCGACCATGTCACCGAAGGCCAGGTTGCAGGCGAGTGCGATGGCGCCGTTCTTGAGCTGCGAGGCGAGGTCCGCGCCCGCCAGCGTGGCGGGGAGGCCATCGGCGGGCGTCAGCGTGGCCGGGTTCTTGGTGATCGGCTCGCCCGTCCAGGGGTGCTTGACATTGTTGCTTTTGGCGATGCCGTACGTGTCCCAGAATTGCTGATTCATGGCGAGCGCGATCCCGTCATGGCGCAGCACGATCACGGTCGTGAAGTCCGCTGCCGCAATCTTGAAGGCATCCATGTACTGCTTCTTGACCACGGCTCCGCGAATCACGCCCAGGCCGCCGGCAATATCCGGCGAGTCAAAGACGGCCTTGTGCTTCCCGGTAACGCGCGCCGTCCAGGTCATATCAAAGTCGTCGGCCGCGCCCGCCGAGGTCACGTCGGCGAAGGGGGCCGCCGACAGCAGTGACGGCGCACCGGCCACGGCGAGTCCACTCGCGGTGAGCGTCAGTCCAAGCTGCTGCAGAAAGGCGCGGCGGGTCGCTTCGGACTCAGTGGTCCGGTGTGGATGCACATCAGCGGACATCAGCATCTCGTTGTTGGGGACGGGAAGTAGAATACAGCATGCTCACACGTGTTGCCGTCCTCATCTCGCAACTCGGCCTGCGCGCCCACCCGGAGGGGGGCTGGTACGCCGAGACGTTTCGTTCGCCGCATGTGGTTCAGCCCGCTGATCGTCGTGGCGATCGGGCCGCACTGACGGCGATCTGGTTCCTGCTCGTCAATGGGACGTACAGCGCCTGGCATCGCGTCGAAAGCGATGAATCGTGGCACTGGTACGAAGGGGAACCGCTCGAACTGTTCGTCTCGCCGCCTGAGGGCGGGCCGACCACGCGCATTCTTCTGGGACCGCTCGCGACCGGCGGGACGCCGCAGTACGTCGTCCCCGCCGGGTGGTGGCAAGCCGCGCGTCCCACCGGCAGCTATACGCTGAGCGGCTGCACGGTGGGGCCCGGGTTCGACTTTGCCGACTTCACGCTGCTGAGAGACGTGCCGGCGTATCAGCGGCCGTCGCTCGATCCCGCGCTGTTGTAGGCGTTACTTCCGGACGCCGCGCATCTTGGCGCCCTGCTGCAGCAGCGTCAGCGACACGGCGTTGCCGGCGGCATCGAATTCGTACTCGAGGTCGGCTTCGACTTCGCGCACGAAGAAGCGCGTGGGAGACTCGGCGAGCAGCGCCAACGTGGGCTGCGCCGTGGCCGTGAGCGTGAGCGAGTTGCCGGTGCGGGCCACGGTGAGCGAAAACGCCGGCGTGATCTCGAATCGCCCGACGTAGCGGTCGAGCGTCTCGGGGGGCAAGGTGATGGCCGCCCGCGTGGCATTCCGCGGTTTGGTCGCCGCCGGCAGGGGTGCACCGGCCAGCCAGTGCATCGCGATGCCATCGGGGCCCGACGTGGAGTTGGCCAGAATGACCACGCCCATCTTGCGCTTCGCGCTGTAGCCCAGGAACGACGTGAAGCCGCCGGTTCCACCGTTGTGCCACACGATCGTGTCGCCGCCGGGGCCTGGCAGCCGATGCCAGGCGAGCCCCAACGACATGCCGGATGGCCCCTTGGTATAGCGCGCCGCGTGAGCGTCGGCGAGGACGGCGCCCAGGCCATGCGTCTTCGCGCTGGTCGGATCCACATCGGCCGCGAGATTGGCCTCGAGATAGCGCAGCATGTCGGTGATGCTGCTGCGTAGGGCGCCGGCGCCCGCGATGGCATCGAGATCCCAGAGGGGAACGGCCGCCCCGCTGGCATCATGGCCGGTGGACATACGGGCCCGCAGCGCCGGCGTGAGCGCGACGGCCGATTCGCGCATGCCGAGTGGCGCCAGGACGCGCTTGGTCACGAGCTGCTCGTAGCTCTGCTTTGCGCGGGCCGCCAGTGCATAGCCCAGGAGGCCGACGCCGAGATTGGAGTAGTCGTACGCCGCGCCCGGATCGCGGGTGAGTTCGTAGCTGGCGAGAAAGCTCAGCATGCGGGCGCCGTCGTAATCGGCGTACGGATTCGTGGGATCCTTCGGCGCGAAGTTGCCGGGCATGCGCGGCAGCCCGGAGCTCTGCGTGGCCAGATCGAGCAGCGTGATCTGCCGCGCACCGCGAGCGGGAATGCGCGTGCCCGGCGGAAGCAGCTCGGCGACGGGTTGGTCCAGCCGGACAGACCGGTCGGCGACCATGCTCGCGAGGATGGTGCCCGTAAACGTCTTCGTGATCGAGCCAATCTCGAAGAGCGTGTGCGCGTCCACTGGCGCTGAGCCTGCGCCGGTCCCCACGGTGATGATGCGCGTTGCGCCCGTCGAGTCGATGAGCCCGACCGCGTATCCCGGGGCAATGCCACCGTTCACGCGTGCCACCAGCACGGCACGGATGGCCGAATCGGAGGGAAACGCGCGGGGCTGAGCGGAGAGCGAGGGGGTGACGGCAGCGAGTGCTGCGCACGTCACCAGAGCGAGGCAACGCCGATCGAGCGCGAACATGCACGGAGTCCGAAAGAGGTGGAAGCAACGATGCCTTGAGACTAGCCGAATCCCGGCGCCGCGCCACACTTTCGGGCATGACGACTCTTCTGCTTTCGGTCGCGATGGCGGCCGTTCTGCACGGATCCGCCGCCGACAGCGCGCGCTGGATCGTGAGCAACCACGGTCGCGAGGCCGGTGACCTCGTGGTGACGCATCGCGGCGATTCGGTGATCGCGCGGTGGGTCTTTACCGACCGCAATCGCGGCACACGGCTCGAGACCCGCTATCGCGTCGGTCCGGACGGTCGCGTGGTCAGCGGAGAATCCCGCCCGGTGCTGGCCGATGGCTCCGCCGGCGAACCCACCGAGGCGTTCAGCAGCACGCGTGACTCGGTGCGCCAAGGGGTGCCCAGCGGACCTGGCGGCGTACGGGCGAGTGCGCGCGGCGCGACCGATTGGCTCGCGCTGCGCGGCGACACGCCGTGGGCGCAAGCGGAGCTCGCGCAGGCGCTGCTCAGCGCGAAGCGTCGCCCGGCGCGCATCGCCGGTGGGCCGACGCTGCGCGCCGAGCTCATTGCCGATACGGTGCTGCGCCGCGGCGCCGCGCGACAGCGCGCCCGGCTGGTGATGATCTATCGCGGCACGACCCCCAATCCGTATGGCGTGTGGATCGACGAACGCGGTGGGCTCTTGGCCACCGAAATCGCCTGGTTCATCACGGTGCGTCCGGACGTGGTGCCGCTGATGCCGGCGCTGCGCGCCATCGAACTGCGCTGGCGTGATGCCCGCGCGGAAGCGGCAGCGAAGACCGTGGGCAAGGACGTCGGCACGCTGGTCCTGCGTAACGGGAACGTGTTCGACAGCGAGCGCGGCGTGCTCGTGCCCCAGCAGTCGGTCGTGATCCGTGACGGGCGCATCGTCGAGGTGGGAGCCGCCTCGAGCGTCACCGTACCCGCTGGCGCCACCGTGGTGGATGTCACCGGCAAGACGGTGATGCCCGGCATGTGGGAGATGCATGCGCACGCGCAGGTGGCCACGCAGTACGTCTTCGGCATGACGCAGCTCGCGCAGGGGATCACCACCGCGCGCGATCTGGCCGCCGATGTGGATGTCGCCGTGTCATTGCGCGATCGCGTACGCGCCGGCAAACTCGCGGCGCCGCGCTACATCCTCGCCGGTTTCATGGAAGGCCCGCTCGCGTGGGCCGGTCCGACGGCCACCGTCGTCAGCACCGAAGCCGAAGCCCGGCGCTGGGTCGCGCGCTACGACTCGCTCGGCTACAAGCAGATCAAGCTGTACAACGTGCTGCACCCCGATCTCGTACCGGTGATTGCCGCCGAGGCCAAGAAGCGCGGCATGCGCTTGAGCGGACACATCCCGCGCGGCCTGTCGATCGAGGCCGCGGTGGGACTTGGCTACGACGAGATCCAGCACGCGGCGTTCTTCTTCTCGAACTTCTATCAGGACTCGCTCTATCTGCCGCAGATGCGCGCGTATTCGCAGGTCGCGACGGCGGTGGCGCCCACGATCGATGTGAACGGCGCCCCGATGACGCGGCTCATCGAGTACCTCAAGGCGCACAACACGGTGGTGGACGGCACCTTCAATCTGTGGATCGGTGGCGGCGGCGCGTCGGTGGGGGCGGGCGGCTCCCGCGATCAGCTGCGCGCGGATTCGGCGTACATGACCCTGCTGCGGCGCTTGTACGCCGCTGGCGTCCCGCTCACGGCGGGCACCGACAACGCGGCGAGCACGACGTATCGCCGCGAGCTCACGATGATGGAGCTGGCCGGTATTCCGCGGGCCAAGATTCTGCAGGTCGCCACCATCGAATCCGCCCGCATCATGCGCGAGGAGCGTGACTACGGCAGTGTTGCGGTGGGGAAGGTGAGCGATGTGCTCATCGTGAACGGCAATCCGCTGGAGCGCATGGCAGACCTGAGCAAGCTCGAGACGGTCATTCGCGGGCGACGGATGTACACGGTGAGTGAACTCGAGAAGGCCGCCGGGAGCGCCGGCGGTGCGAGCGGACTCGGCGCGTGGGGTATCGCCGAGCCCGGCGACCCCGACTTCTAGAGCGAAAAGTCGGACCTCGGACCTCAGCCTGAGTCGGGCCTCGGAACTCGGTCTCAGACGCCGATGTCAGCACGCAGACCTCGGGATTCGGACATCGGTGGCGATGTCTGAATCCCGAGGTCTGTTTTCCGACTCCTGTGGCCGAGACCGAGTTCGGAGGCCCGACTTTGACCTGACGTCGGACGTCCGACGAATGGCCTACAGGAAGGCGCTGACGGTCTTGGTATCCAGCGTCTGCCCGTTCTTGGTATCCCACAGGCGCAGGTTGAACGTGTGCGTGCGGTTCTGGCAGGGCACGAGCGTGGAGTTGGCCGACCAAAACTGCGTGCCGCCCGGCGCGGTGTTCTTCGCGGCGATGAAGTGCGGGACGTTCACGACGCAGGCCGGATCCGTTTCCGTATCCACCACATCCACTTCGAACGCTTCGTTGCGCGTGCCGCAGTTGTAGGCGCTGCCGCTGAAGCCGATGCCGGTGCGCGTCGTGTAGACCACGATGTTGTACGTGGAGATGGTGGCCGAGAGCGTGCCGCACGAGCCCGACGTGCTGCCGCCGCCACCGCCGCCACCACCGCCGCCACCACCACCGCCGCTGGTCGTCGAGGTGTCGATGCCGCCGCCCGAACCGCCCTGGAGGCGGGGGAGGGCAGCAACCGTGGGCGCCGTGACGTCGGCATTGCTGCAGGCAGCAAGCGTCGCGACGGCGAAGAGGCCGAGGAGTGAGCGGAGGCGCATGGTCGGTTCCGTGAGCGAGGAAAGAGTGTGGCGGGTCGTCCGCCGTGCCATCACATCAGGCATAAGCCGCGCCTCGCGTACTCGAGCGCCCCATTTCAAGCAAAGCGTTGAATGACAAGAACTTGCAATGCGGGTCGTGTCTTCCTGAATTCGAAACAGACGTAACAGGGTGAATTCCACTGTATCGCAACGTGACATGCACACGCGGTTCGGCTGAACGGCAAACGCCCCGCTGAAGGCGCGGAGGCCGTCAGCGGGGCGTGTGGCGCGCCGAGCCCGTCGATCGGTTAGAACGGATCCTGCGCCCGAACAAACTTCTGCAGGCCATACGCGAACCACGGCCCCGTCGACGACGACCCGAGCAAGGTCAGCACGTCGTTCACTTCGCGTCGTCCGGTGGCCACCGTCGCGCGCATGCCTGAGGCGTCAATCGCCACAAACGTCAACGATCGGTCGGCCTGTTCGATCACCTCACCGCTCATGGCTGCCGGCTGGGTATTCGCGAACTGATGCCGGACGGTGAAGCGGTGATCGACAATATCGATGATCGCTCCCGTAAGCATCGCGTTGGTCATCCACTGACCACTGACCATGCCGCTGGCGCGGCTCGGCAGCATCAGCCCGGACTGCTCAAACAGGACGTAGATGCCATCGCCTGGATGCTCGGGACTCGTGGAGCGCGCCACTACCGAGAGAGTGTCGGTGCGGCCCTTCGCGGCGGACAGCACGATCTGCTGCAGGCCGATGTCCGGCCCCAGTGTCCATTGCAGGTCGCGAATCTCTCCGTCCGCGCCGAGCACGAAGCGTGTGGCGCTGACCGAGCCGCCGCCGCGCAGGACGCTGACCGAGACCGTTGCCCCCACGGCGGCCCGATTGCTGTCCGCCTTGGCCGCAATGCGAAGGGTTGGCATCGTGGTCCAGCGATACCATGTGGCGGCGAGCGCACCTTCGAGCACGGTGAACGACACAACGCTGTCTCGCTTGGCGTTCAACACCGGCGGCGAGGGGACGTCAGGGCCGGTCGAACGGTCGGCCGCGGACGTGCACGCGGCACACAGGGCGAGCACGAGCGGTCCGAATGAGATGGAGCTGGCACGACGCATCACGACTCCAGCGTAAGCGGTACGCGCCGACCACGTCGTCGGCTCAGGCCTCCAGCTGCGACGAACTTGGGCAGGCGGTCGACACGGCCGTCGCTGCGTCCTTGAATAGTCGGCGTCGTGGCGTGCCGCGTAAGCGTTCGGCGCGTGAACCTTCGTTCATCGATGAGTGCCGACCTCATCACTGCGAGCAGGCACGTCGCCCGGGGCGTTGCCGAGCCCGCTAACCCCGTTTGCGAAGGGGAGAGGTCGGATATCGGACTTCAGGCCCTAGTCGGGCCTCGGAACTCGGTCTCGGACGCCGATGTCGGTACGCAGACCTCGGGACTCGGACATCGGCGTCGATGGCTGAATCCCGAAGTCTGTTGTCTGACTCCCGTGGCCGAGACCGAGTTCTGAGGCCCGACCGGGCCCGAACTCAGAGGGTCCGATCAACTGCGTACCCAAACGCGCTGTCGGCGCGATTGCGCGGCGCCGCGTATTCGCCAGCGATCACGGCAACGCGCGCGATTTCCGAGATCCGTAATAGACGTCGCGGGATGGACCTCGCCGCAACGCGAGGAAGCTGCGGCTGGCAGGTCTGAGGGCGGGGGATACGTTCCCCCGATGAGCTCGGACACCGGGACCTTCGATACCCTGCGATCGGCGATTGCCGACCGCTATGCGTTGGAGCGCGAACTCGGACGGGGCGGCATGGCCACCGTGTTCCTCGCGCGCGATCTCCGTCATGAGCGTCAGGTCGCGCTCAAGGTGCTGCACGCCGAACTGGGCGCGGTGCTGGGCGCAGAGCGGTTCCTGTCGGAGATCCGCACCACCGCGAACCTGCAGCATCCGAACATCCTGCCGCTCTTCGATTCCGGTGCGGCGGCGGGGCTGGTGTTCTATGTCATGCCGTTTGTGTCGGGAGAGACGCTGCGCAGCCGGCTGCAGCGGGAGGGGCAGCTCTCGGTCGCCGAAACGGTGCGCCTGGCGCGCGGGATCGGCGCGGCGCTCGACTACGCGCACCGGCAGGGCGTGATCCATCGCGACATCAAGCCCGAGAACATCCTGCTGCAGGACGGGCAGCCGCTCGTCGCCGACTTCGGCATTGCCCTCGCCGTGAGCAACGCCGGCGGGACGCGCATCACCCAGACGGGCTTGAGTGTCGGCACGCCCGCGTACATGAGCCCGGAGCAGGCCGCCGCCGAGCGCCAGCTCGATGGCCGCAGTGATCAGTACTCGCTGGCGAGCGTGCTGTACGAGATGCTCGCCGGCGCGCCGCCGTTCACGGGCGCGAGTGCGGCGGCGGTGATGAGCAAACTCATGACGGAGGTGCCGGCGCGCATCGAGACCGCGCGCGCGAGTGTGCCGTCGGGTGTGAGCGATGCGCTGGCGCGTGCCCTGGAGAAGGTGCCGGCCGATCGCTTCGATACGGTGGCGCAGTTCATCGAGGCGCTGGGCGCGGACGCGAGTGGCGGCTATCGCAGCACACGCGCGCTGCCGGGCGCGGAGCGGGTGTGGAAGCGGCGAGCGATGGTGTATGCGGGTGTGGGTGTGGCGGGAGTGGCGGCGGCGTTGGTGGTGCCGCGGGTCATGACGCCGGCGGTGAATACGGCGGCGGCGAGTAGCGGGGAGCCGCGGTTTTACTCGATTGCGCTGCCGGATAGTCTGCCGATGGTGTCGGCAAAAGACATCTGGGGTGTGCGCTTGCGAAGTCTCGACATTTCCCCGGATGGTCGGAGGCTGGTCTACAACACCATAGTCGACAGTACGCCACGGCTGGCGGTTGCTGACCTTGCGAGCGGGCAAGTGAAGCTCATCCCGGGAACTGACGGGGCGCTTCTTCCTACCGTCTCTCCTCGTAGCGATGAACTCGCATTCGCGAGAATCCAGGGGGCCTCGGGCACTCAGATCTGGAAAGTGGCCTTGGATGCGCCCGTACCCACGCTCGTTCATCGGACGACCGTAATCCTGCAGAATCTGTCGTGGGCAGGCGATAGTCGATTGAACTACGGTGATTTCCAAACGTGCTTCTCAACTCTGGATATCACGAACGGACGTGTTCTTCCCCCGGACTCGACGGCATGCCTTGCCGTCGTACCTGCGACAGCGCGCACGCGCGCTGATCTCACCGCCATCACCGTGGACACAAGTGTCGCGCTCTATGATTTCAAGCAACGTAAGGTTCGGACTGTGCATCCAGCTGAAGATTCCACGCTGGATATCGCCGGCATAAGCCCTCGGATCATTGGTGAAAAGTATCTCGCCTTCGTTCGCGACTCGAACTTGTGGGTGGCACCGGTTGACTTGGGTTCCGCGAGACTTCGCCAGCAGCCCAAGATGGTGTTCACCGGAATCCGCAGTGAATCGATGCCCCGTGAGGCGCAAATCAGCTTTACGAACGAAGGGACCATGGTGTGGGCGTCGAACCACCTCCAGGGAGGAACGAGCGGACAGTCGGCGATCGTGCGCGTCTCGCCGAGCGGCAAAGTTGTCGATACGATCGCCGTGGCCGATGAGCCAATCACGAGCGTGATCATGTCCCCAAATGGACGGTATGTCGCGTACAGCCTGGGCCACATCCTCAGCTCCACCTCGCTGATTCTCTTGGATCTGGTGACCGGTACGAGAGAAGTGAAACGCCTCACCAGCTCAATCGAACCATTCAGTTTCGTCACGAATGCGTTCTTTCCCATGGTCGTGATCTCGCGTCGCTATGGGCATCGTTTGCTGTCGAGTATCGATGGACTCGTGACATTGGACGCGAGCGCGCCGGGCCTGTTGGGTCAATCGGCAAACGATCGTTATCGCTGTCGGAATGGAAAGCTCTGGGCGTCCAACGCACCGAACGACATAATTCA
Source organism: Gemmatimonadaceae bacterium (assembly GCA_019752115.1). Classification (NCBI taxonomy): domain Bacteria; kingdom Pseudomonadati; phylum Gemmatimonadota; class Gemmatimonadia; order Gemmatimonadales; family Gemmatimonadaceae; species Gemmatimonadaceae bacterium. Next base: position 232,964 of record JAIEMN010000004.1, on the reverse strand, counting down.
GCTCACACCGGAAGGATTTGGGAGCTGTGCGTTCTCGCCTGACGGCAAGTGGGTGATTGTTCGAAATCCATCGGGACTGTTCCTCGCACCGACGGCGAGCGCAAGTCGTGAATCAGTTGTACAGATCAGCAGTCGTGGCGACTACGATGGTCCAGCATGGACCGCCGATAGCCGCAGCGTCATCGGCCGAGCTGGCGATACCTGGTATCAACTCACCATTGACGAGAGTGGGCGTCGGATAGGTCCAGAGCGTCCATATCTCCGCGGCGAGTTCGCGCAGGCGCAAGTCTCGTACTCCGTTGATCCCAAGGGCAATCTGATTCTTATCACGTCGCCACCAGCCGTTCGTACGAATCGCATCAACGTCCTCACCAACTTCCCCAAGTACGTCGAGGAGCGCCTCAAACAATGATCCGTCGCGTCACCACGCTGATCCTTGCCGGCGCGATCAGCACGCACGCGGCGCACGCGCAGGCGTCCAGTGCACTCTCCCGCGTGCTTGCTGAACAGGTCGCCCGCTTTCCCGGCTCCGCCGGCGTCTACGTCAAGCACCTGACCACCGGCGAAGAAGCCGAGGTCCGCGCCGATGTCAGCTTCAACTCGGCCAGTGTGATCAAGCTGCCGGTGCTCGCGCTCGCCATGCAGATGGTGGACAAGGGCATGCTCTCGCTCGACAGCCGCCTCACCATCACCGCCGAGAACAAGCGCGGCGGGAGTGGGATCCTGCAGCGCTTCGATCCGGGGCTGCAGCCCACGCTGCGCGATGTGCTGGCGCAGATGGTCATCACCAGCGACAACACCGCGACCGATCTCGCGATCGGTCAGGTGGGCGGCGTTGCCAAGGTCAACGAATGGATCGCGTCCAACGGCGGCGGGATGGAACTGCTCTTCACGGTGGCTGACGTGTTCGCTGCGGTGCGCACGCCTGGCTACACCACCAATCCGCGCGACGCCGTCGCCAACAAGCGCGCCTACTGGCTGGGCGCGATCACGCCGCGCGCCGTGGGCGCCCTGCTCGAACGCATGCAACGCTGCGCCGACGGCTCGGCCAAGAGGACGCCGTTGGCCAGCAAAGCGCGCTGTGAGGAGATGATGCGCATGATGCGCAATCAGCTCTCGGGCGACCGCCGCCTCCCGCACTACCTCGAGGTCCCCGTCGCCCACAAGACCGGCGACTGGCCGCCCTATCTCGCCAACGACGTGGGCGTAATCTTCGCCAAGTCGGGGCCGATCGTGATCGTGGTGTGCACGAACGACATCAAGGGGAACTACGGCGAAGCTGAAGATCGCATCGGCGAGATGGCCCGCACGGTCGTCGCCTACTTCGACGGCGCCGCGAAGTGATCGCCTACGGCTTGATCAGGTACCACGCCTCCTGACGCGGCCGGAAGAACTTGTAGCCCGTCTCCGTCAGATACGCGTCGTCTTCCATCATCACAAACAGCTTCTTGCCGCCCCACTCGGGCACGGGCGTGGCGGCGTTGAGCTCCACCGAGAGATACGAGCCGAGCCGCAGGCGCGCGTTCTGCGCCGTAGTGTCGCTGCGCAGGGGGCTCCGAAAGTCGATGCTCGTGCCGAGCCCATGCCCCTGATTGCCGATGGGGTGCGAGTAGATCATGGCCTCGATGCCTTTCTGCTTCATCTCGGCCATGACGCCGTTGAACACCGAGCCACCCGTCATGCCGGGGCGGGCAACCTTCTGGGTGAGCGCGTCCTGGAGCGCGCTCGCGTTGGCCATCGCCTGCTTGAGCCCGGTCGGCGCATCCTTTTCGCCCGGCTTGAGGATGTAGGCCATCTTCTGCCAGTCGGTATCGAAGCCCATGTAGCTGATACCGAAATCCACGTGCACGGCATCGCCGGGCTTGAGCACCATCGACTCGGGTGCAATCGCCAGAAAGCCGCGTGACGTGGCGTTCTCTTCGCCGGCGCGCTGCACGCGCAGATCCGGCTGGAACCAGGTGCGCACGCCGGCCGCCCAGAGCATGTCATAGAGCGCGCGGCGCACATCGCCCACCGTGGTCTTGCCCGGCGTGATCACGGCGTTCGACAGCGCGCGCTTCGTGATGGCTTCCGTGACCGCCACCGCCGTACGGAAGTGCTCGAGCTCTTCGGGCAGCCGGGTGTCGAGGTACTCCTGCGTCAGGTCAGCGGCGCTCACGAAGGTCTTTTCGGCGTCTGGTCCCAGCGTCTCGGCGATGAACCGATAGGCGTCGAAGCCGAGCGAGCGCGTCTGCCCGCGCGTGCCCCTGATGGCGAGCCCCACCGTGGCCGGCTTGTACTGCTGATAAAGATCGCGCAGCGTCGCGGCGGGCGGCCGCGGTTCCGTGAAGGGCGCGTCGAAGAAGCGCGCGAGATTCTCCTCGGTATAGCCGGTGACGGCGAACTTCTTGAGGCCGGCGTCGCCTGCGTCGATGAACACGAAGAGGTCGCGGTTGCCGGTGTACGGCCGCGGCGGTGCGATGAAGGGTGTCAGCGGATCATCGTGGAACTCTTCGTTGACCACGATCCACATGCCGATGCGGTGGCGGCGCATCATGGGCAGCAGCAGCGCGTGCCGCTTGGCGAGCCACGACTCGCGCATGGCGATCTGCTGCGACCAGGAGAGCAGGGCGTCGGCCTCAGGCACACGCACGGAGGCCCGCGGCTGCGCCACGAGCGGTGCAGCCACGAGAAGGAGGAGGGGCAGGATTCGGCGCATGCGACAAAAGTAGCCCCAGATCATCGGACATCAGAACTCGAAAGCCATCGGGCCTCCGAAGTCGGTCTCGGGCGCTGAGGTCGGATGTCCGATCTGGATCTTGGGGGCGGAGGGTGCCCAGGACACGTCGCCGGAAGCCGTAGGCCAACGCCCGCACCTGCTGCGTGTCCCGAATACGTTCGCCGGCGTCCTCGCCGAGTGCGCCTAGCTGCTGCATGAGGGTGAGCATACGCTCCACCTCATTCAGCGAGCCGATCGCAATATCAATCTGCGAGGCCGCCTTCTGCGGCGAGTGGGGGCCGCACGCCTCGCCCAGATTCGCACTCACCGACACGACAGCGCGGAGCAGCTGGTTTCGCAAGCCAGGCGACAGCTGGCTCAGCTGCCGAGCACGGCGGCTGGCCAGGCGATGGACCTCAATGACCAGCGCATCGGCGCGCTGGACCACGAGGAGACGTTGGGGATTGTGTGCCATGCGCTACCCTAGCGCCGACGCCGGGCGCGAGTCTCACCATTTCAACGCACACGGTGCCGAATCGACGCAATGGGACGAAAGGTTGCCCCCACCACTGGACGCCCCCACCAGATTCCCTCCATGCCCCAACTCTTTCCTCACGGCTGGCAGCACTATCTCGCCGGCGGTCTGCTGATCGGGACCGGCGTCGCGTTGCTCTTTGTGCTCACGGGCCTCGTGGGCGGCATGAGTACCGTGTATTCGTCCACGTGGTCGTGGTTCTCGCGCCGCCCGTTCTTTCAGCAGCCCAGGCTGGTGAACAGCCGCCGCTGGCGGGTGGCGTATGCCGTGGGGCTGATCGTGGGCGCCTTCGTGTGGTGGCGTACCGTGGGTCCGGCCACGCGCGTCGCGGTCACGGTGCCCCCGCTGCAGCTCTTCGTGGGCGGTCTGCTCGTGGGGTACGGCGCGCGACTGGGCCGCGGTTGCACGTCGGGGCACGGCATCTGCGGGCTGGCGTCGCTCGGCCGGCCATCGCTCGCCGCGGTCCTCACCTTCATGGCTACCGCCATCCTCACCGCGCAGCTGATGCTCCGGGTGGGCGCATGACCCCCGCGACCGTACTGCCGGCCGAAACCACCACGTCGCGGGTCCCCGTGCGCTCGCTCACCCAGCTCGGTGCGGCGCTCGCGGCCGGCGCGCTCTTTGGCTTTGGGCTCGCGTGGTCCACCATGATCCAGCCGGGCGTGGTGCTGAGTTTCCTGCAGCTCACCGACTTCGGCCTGCTGCTCGTCATGGGCGGCGCCCTGTCGGTCACGCTCGTGGCCTATCAATTCGCCCCGCGACTCATGACCCAGCCGCTCTTCGGCGGCGCATTCGGCAGGCACGAGAGCGTGATGGATCGGGATACCATCGTGGGGGCGGCGATCTTCGGCATTGGCTGGGGGCTCTGTGGCGTCTGCCCCGGTCCCAGCATCGCCGGCCTTGGCGCCGGCAGCTGGGAACTGGCGTACGCCATCGCCGGTATCGCGGTGGGTGCCTTCGTGCACGGCGCCACGCAACGTTCCGCTTCTCGCTGAGCCATGGATCGCTTCCACACCATCGACCAGACCATCGGCAACACGCCGCTCGTGCGGCTGCAGCGCCTACCCGGCGCCGCGCTCGAGGCCCGGGGCGTCACGATCCTCGGCAAGCTCGAAGGCAACAACCCCGGCGGCTCGGTGAAGGATCGCCCGGTGCTGAGCATGATTCGTCGCGCCGAGGAGCGCGGGGAGATCCGCCCAGGTGACCGGCTCATCGAGGCCACGAGTGGCAACACCGGGATCGCGATGGCGATGATCGCGGCCATGACGGGCTATCGCATGACGCTCATCATGCCCGACAACCTGAGCGCCGAGCGACGGGCCTCCATGCGCGCGTACGGCGCGGAGCTCATCCTCACGCCGGCGAGCGCGGGGGGCATGGAGTACGCCCGCGATGTGGCGCAGCAGATGGAGGCTCGCGGCGAAGGGCGCGTACTCGACCAGTTCGCCAACCCCGATAATCCACGCGCGCACTACGAAACCACTGGCCCCGAAATCTGGCGCGATACGGACGGCCGCATCACGCACTTCGTGAGCGCCATGGGGACCACCGGCACGATCATGGGTACGGCGCGCTACCTGCGCGAGCAGAACCCGGACATCGTCATCGTGGGCGCGCAGCCCAGCGAAGGCTCGCAGATCGCCGGTATCCGCAAATGGAGCGAGGCCTACCAGCCTCGCATCTACGATCCGGCGCGTGTCGATCGCATCGAACTGGTGTCACAGACCGACGCCGAGGACATGGCGCGACGGCTGGCCGCCGAAGAAGGCATCTTCTGCGGCCCCAGTGCAGCCGGTGCGTGCGTGATCGCGCTGCGCATTGCACAGATGCTCAGCGAGGCCACGATCGTTTTCGTCGTCTGCGATCGTGGCGACCGCTATCTGTCCACGGGGATCTTTCCCGCCTGACCACCGTGCGCTACTGATCGCTGCGCACGGCGGTCAGGAACTTCACGACCTCGAGCTGCAGCACTTCCGCCATGTGCGACAGCTCGCCCGACGCGCTCGCCAGATCGCCCGCGGCGAGGCTGGTGTCGGTGGCGCTCTGCGAGACGGCGGTAATGCTCACCGTGACCTCGCGCGTGCCCACGGCGGCCTCGTGAATATTGCGGGTGATCTCTTCGGTGGCGACGCGCTGATGCTGCACCGACTCGTTCACCGCCGCTGACGTATCGCGGACGCGCATAATCGCCTCGGCGATTCCTTCAATACTCGCCACGGCGTTCCGCGTGGCACTTTGAATATCGTTGACGCGCTGTTCGATCTCGCCCGTCGCATCACGGGTCCGCGTGGCCAGCGTCTTCACCTCGCTCGCGACCACGGCAAAACCTCGCCCGAGTTCTCCCGCGCGCGCGGCCTCGATGTTGGCATTGAGCGCCAGCAGTCGTGTCTGACTCGCAATCTCCGTGATCAGCTTCACCACGCGGGAGATCTGCTCCGACGCCGTGGAGAGTCCGTGCATCACTTCGCGCGCCGTGCTCGCCGCCTGCACCGTCTGTTCGGCAATGGTGCGGCTGTCGTGCGACTGCTGGGAAATCTGATTCACCGTGATCGAGATCTCCTCGGACGCCGCCGACACCACTTCCATACTCCGGCTCGTTTCCTCGGCGGCCGCGGCCACCATGGTGGAACGATCGGTGGTGTGGTTCGCGGTGTTGGTGAGCGTCGCGGCCGTGGCACTAGCTTCGGTGGCCGCCGCAGCAACACTGTCGGCCACACCCTTGATGGCGGCTTCGAAATCGTCAGCCAGGCGCAAGCGATGCGTTCGGGCATCACGTAATTGCTGCGTCTTGGCCGCCATCTGCTCGGTCGCGCCATTGATCAGGCGCGCGGCGTTTCGATAGCTCCCGGGCAAGCCGCGTTCGAGCACGCGCCGCCAGTACAGCTCCTGACTGGCATGCTGCAGCGATGCACGTGACTCCCGCACGAAGGCATCCGTGAGGTCCAGCAGGTGATTCACGGCTCGTGCGAGCGGCCCGAGGGCGCTCTCGCGCGGAATGCCGAGGACGCGAGGCTCGAGATCGCCATTGGCCGTCTGCTCACAGACGGCGATGACGACGCCGATGCCCTGCCGGAGGGATTCGAGCTCGGCATGCAGCGCGTCACGCTCGGTGCGCAGGGCATCACGCTCGGTGCGCAGCGCGCTGAGTTCAGGGGAGGCATCAACCGTTCGCGGGGGCGTGGCTAGGCGCATGGCGTCATTCCTCAGAGAGACCACACCCACTCGTGATAGGAGACACCGGCGGACGCCAGTATCCCTTCCAGACGCGCCACCGAGGCGACGAGTCCATCCTTCCGATCGGGGAACGACCGCTCGATGTCGCGCAGCTGGTCGTAGAGCGGCGCGACCTTGGCAATGGCCGAGCGATCGGGGCAGCGGCGATTCGAGTGATAGCCGACGATGCGACCATCCCGGTCGAACGACGGCGTCACATGCGCCAGCACCCAGTAGTAATCGCCTGAGCGCGCCATGTTGTTGACGTAGGCAAAGATCTCGTGGCCGGATTCCACGGTATCCCAGAGCAGCTTGAAGACCGCCCGCGGCATATCCGGATGGCGGATGATGCTGTGCGGCGCACCAAGGAGTTCGGCTTCGTCGTATCCGGAGACACGCAGGAAGACGTCGTTGGCGTACAGGATCTTGCCCGTGCAGTCGGTCTTCGACACGATGATCTCTTCGGTGTCGAAGAAACGTTCCTGGCCGGTGGGTACGGCGCGCGTATGGGTGAGCATCTGCGGGAGGGATAGCGGGAGAACCGGCGCACCGCGTCGCGCACCAGAGGCATCTGTACGGTATCGGCGGTCGGCGTGCGGCACTTGATCAGGGACTCCCTGACGTCGCGCGAAAAAACCGAGGCTGCATTGCACATCTTCAGGTGCGCAATCGCGCCGGACGTCGACCTCAGCTGCACGCTCGCCTGCCTCGACCGTGACCGGCATGGCGCCGCCGCCGCCGACAGGGGTGTGTGTTCGGGCCCATATTGCGATCATGCCCCGATCCGCATCGCCAATCCCGCGTCACCGTCGCCCCGTTTCCGTTCGACTGGAGAAGGTGCGGGCTGCTCGTGCCTCGGCGCTGGCGACGTTTCTGGCCGTGCTGGGGCCGGGGCTGCTCGCGGGGCTCTCCGACGACGATCCGGCTGGACTGACGACCTACTCGGTGCTCGGCACCGATCATGGCTATCGACTGCTGTGGGTCATTCCCGCCTCGGTCGTCCTGCTGATTCAGTTTCAACTCATCGCCGTGCGGCTCGGCGCGGCGACCGGCAAAGGGCTGGTCACGCTGGTGCGCGAACGGTGGGGCATCGGTGCCGGCTATGCGGCGCTGATCGGGCTCCTGCTCGCCAACCTCGGGACGATTTGCGCCGAGTACGCCGGCGTGGCTGCCGCCGGATCGCTCATTGGCATTCCGCCGTGGGTGAGTGCCCCGCTGGCCGGTCTGCTCATCGCCGGTGTGGTGGTGTTCGGCTCGTTTCATCGCGTGGAGCACGTGCTGCTACTGCTCTCGGGGACACTCGTGCTCTACGTGATCGATGGCGTGCTCGCCGCGCCCGACTGGTCGGCGGTGACGCGCGGGACGCTCGTGCCGCTGCTGCCCACCTCGCGAAGCGGATGGCTCATCGTGTCGGCGACGCTGGGGACCACGCTCGCGCCGTGGGGGCTCGCGTTCATTCAATCGTACGTCGTGGACAAGCGGCTCACGACCAAGGATATCCCGCTCGAGCGCTGGGATGTGCTGATCGGGTCGCTCCTCACCGGCATCATCGGACTCGCTGTCGCGATTGCCTGCGCGGCCACGCTGCACAAGGCCGGCGTCCACATCGACAGTGCCGGTGATGCGGCGGCCGCGCTGCGGCCACTCGCCGGACGGGGCGCGACGGCGCTCTTTGGCGTGGGGCTGCTGGGGGCGTCGCTCCTCGCGGCCGCCATCGTGCCGCTGGCCACGTCGTACAGCATCGCCGAAGCGGCGGCGCGCCCCGCGTCGCTCAGTCTCGATGCACATCACTTTCAGTGGTTTTACGCCGCGTTCGTCGTGCTCACCATCGTCGCCGTGGTGGTCGTGGCGATTCCGGGGCTGCCGCTCATTCCGCTGATCGTGGGCAGTCAGGTCGTGAACGCGGTGCTGCTGCCGCTGCATCTGGTGCTGCTGCTGGTGCTCGGCCGCGATGCCACCCGCATGGGCGACGCGCGGCTCAGTCGCGGGACCGCACAGCGCGGCTGGCTCGGTGTCGCGCTCGTGCTGGCGTGTGTCGCCGCGATGTTGGCCTGGGGATGACGGGCGTCAGCGGCGATCGGCGGAGCGCGCGTCCGCAAACGCCTCGTAATGATCGGTCGCGATGAAATCCACACCGGCGCGGCGCGCAGCCCGCCAGCGTGTCTGGGCCGACGTGAGCGATCCAAAATTGTAGCTCGCCGTCCACCCGCGATCGTCGGCCGCGGTAAAGCCATCCAGCGTGTAGAACCGAATCCAGTAGCCCTGCGTGTGCGCGCGTTGCACGAAGCTGGTCAGGCGCGCGCTGTCCGCCGCCGTCCATGCCCCCGCCTGCGCCTGACCGCCCTCTTCAATCACACTCCAGGGGAAGTTCACCCAGCGCGCAAAGTTGTCGGCCCCGCGCGGGATATGCGCGGCGGCATCCATGACCACGGCCTGATGCAGCCGCGCGCCGCGCGTCAGCCCGTCAACCTTAGCTGGCGCCATGGCCCCGAAGGCGAGGAGTGCTTCTCCAGGCGCGATGTCGTCGTGAAAGCGGCGACGCTGCGCGGTATCCGATCCGCAGAGCACGAGCATTGGCCCCACGCGCAGCGGCGCCACGTACGACGGATCGGCGCTGCGCGGCGCGGTGGTGAGCCACGCCTCATGCGCGCGCAGCTGCTCCCACACGGCATCGAGGATGGCCGGCTGGTTATCCTTGAAGTCGAGATTGAGCACGAGCAGCGGCCACGTGTCTCGCCGATTCTCGCGGAGTGCCGCTGCCATGATCGGGGCCACCCGCGCAAAGAAGTGGGCCGCGAAGGTGGGAGCCCCGTCGAGCGCGTCGTCGTCATGCGCCACGACGACCTGCGGCACCGCGCCACTGGTGGACCAGTACAGATCCTGCTCGATGGCGAGCGGGAGCCCCGTGCGCAGCGCGCGGTCGATACGATCGGCGTACTGGCCGCGCTCGGGATACGCATTGTGGGCATCGAGCAGCACGCGGCGCCCCGGCGCAAATCCGGCGGGCTGGGGCACCAGTGACAGTACCGCGGCCAGTCCGGCGAGCCAGGCGAAGCGAGGAATGAGCAGCATGGGCGGAATTTGTTGTACGATCCGGCGCGGTGTAAGCGGTTACAACGCGACGTGCGGTGCACACCAGTTGACCCACGTGGTGCGGCACGAGAGCGTTGGCCTATGGCCGAAGTCACGACCACGTCTGATGCCCAGCGCCGCGCGGCGTGGTCCACACGGGTGCAGTTCCTCAATTTGGGATTGGTGGCGGGCGCCTACGGCGCGCACGTCCCCTCCATCGCGCAGGTCTACGCCCTCGATGCGCGCGCACTGGCCGGCACGATGCTCTGTGCGACGCTCGGCTCGCTCACCATGCTGGTGGCCGCCGGGCGCCTCATCGGGCACCTCGGGGCGCGGCGGGCCAGCGTCGTGGGAGGGCTCGCGTTCTGTGTGGCCATCGCCGCGCTCCTGCGCATGCCGTCGGTGTGGGCGCTGCTGCCGGTCATGATGCTGCTCGGCGCCGGCGAAAATCTCTTCGACATTGCCATCAATGCCGAAGGCACCATGCTCGAGCAGCTGGGCGGCCGCGCCATCATGAGCGGCTTTCACGCCATGTTCAGCGTGGGCGCGATGATCGGATCGGCCATCATCGCGCTGCTCTTTCGCCTCGAGGCGGCACCGGTGGCGCAACTGCTCGGGCTGGCACTCGTGCTGGCGGCGCTGCTTGTGGGCGCGTCGCGCGGCATGCTCCCGGCGCACCCCGCCGACGACGGTGCCCACTTCGCGTGGCCGCGCGGCGTCCTGCTCATGATCGGCCTGCTCATTCTTGCGGGCATGCTCGCCGAGGGCGTGATGTACAACTGGAGCGTGCTCTACGTGCGCGAATCGCTCGGGGCTCCGGCCGATCGGGCGGCGCTCGCGTATGTCGCCTTTTCGGCGGCTACTGCCGCGATGCGATTCGCCGGTGATGCCGTACGCTCACGTGTGGCCGAGCGTACGGTGCTGATTGCTGGTGCCGTACTGGCGTCGGTGGCAATGATCGGCGTGCTGCTCGCGGCGAACCAGAGCGCGGCGTTCGTGGGCTTCGCGCTGGTGGGCGCCGGTCTCGCCACCGTGGTGCCCATTCTCTACAACGCGACGACCCGTGTGCCCGGCGTGAGTCGCGCCGCCGCGCTCGCGAGCGCAAGCTCGATCGGCTACGTGGGATTCCTGCTGGGGCCACCGCTCGTGGGCAGTCTTGCGCACGCGCTCAGTCTGCGCGTGGCGATGGGCGTGCTGGTGGTGGCGTGCGCCGTGCTGGTGCTCGGGTCGGGCACGGTGCCGCTCGCGCCGCGCCCCGCTAGGATTCGGGGATGAACGCGCCGCACGCCCGCACACCGCTTGCCGTCTCCTGGTCGGGCGGCAAAGACAGCACGCTCATGCTCGAAGCGCTGCTCGACGACCCGGCCTTCGAGGTCGTGGCGCTGCTGACCACCGTGTCGAGCGTGTACGATCGCATCAGCATTCACGGGGTGCGGCGCACCATTCTCCATCGGCAAGCGGCCTCGCTCGGTCTGCCGCTGCACGAGGTGACGCTCGGCGCCACGTCATCGAACGACGACTACGAAGCCGCCTTTGCCGCTGGCCTGCGCGAGCTCGCACACGCGTATGCGGGGCTCCGCACGATGGCGTTCGGCGATCTGTTTCTGGAGGATGTGCGCGCGTATCGGGAGCAGCTGCTGACGCGCCATGGCTGGCAGGGGGTGTATCCCCTCTGGGGCCGTCCGACCGACGTGCTGGCCCAGTACTTCGTGGGGCGTGGCTACGAGGCGTATCTGAGCTGCGTGGACACGCAGCAGCTCGCCGAACGATTCGTCGGGCGGCGCTACGACGCCGACCTGCTCGCGGAGCTGCCCGCGTCATGCGATCCGTGCGGGGAGCAGGGCGAGTTCCACACGTGTGTGGTGGATGGCCCCATCTACCGCGCGCGCATCCCGGTGGTCACCGGCGAGCGCGTCCTGCGGGAGCAGCGCTTCGCGTACTGCGATCTGGTCGAGCTGCCGACGCCGTAATCGCCGCGGTCAGCTCTTGAGCGGGTTGCGACGGCTGTCGTACCGCCGTTGCGCGTCGTCCACGGCGTTCTGGATCTTCTGGATGTAGAGCCCGGCAAACACCACCAGTGCTGGCGACAGAACGAGGAGGGCGATGGTCTCGGTCTGCGTGCGAGCGCCATGCGCCCCGCGCCAGAGCATCCACTGCACGACGGCAAACGTGAGCACCAGCTGCAGGTTCACATAATCCATGAACCGCTGCATGAGCCGTACAGTCTCCGTGCGGTACTCCTCGGGCAGCTTCAGGAGCTGCTCCTTGCCCGGGAAGTTGAACAGTTCGACGCGGCGGGGAATGCGGGCGGTGAGCAGGTCCACGAACGCGATGCCGATCACCGCAATCACCAGGGGAAAGCCCCAGGCGAGCGGCGAGCGGGGGACAAACCCGGTGGACTTCCCGGCGCTGGAGATATGCTGGGGGATCTCGGCGGGGAGCCCCGGATAGGCCAGCGCGCTGGCGAAGACCAGGATGCAGACGGACAGCCAGACGAGCACACGCGTGGGACGCATATGTGAAACTTAGTTCATATGCGCCCCGCGGAAGGCCCAGTGTCAGGCATCTCCTCATTGTCTCAGTCGCTGGAACGGCGATCTTCGAACGTCCCAGAATCTGGCACGTAACACTCCAGTTCTCCCTGGAGCCCTGATGCGACGATCAACCCTCCTTCTCGCCGGGGGCGCCCTGGCCGCCGTGGCCGTGCTCTCCGTGAGCCGCCGCAGTGAGTCGGCGCCGGTGGCCCCGGGCGCGCCCGCGAGCGCGCCCGCCGTCGCGGCGGCGGACAGCTCCCGCGACCCCATGGCCCGCCTGCAGGCCGACCTGATGACTGGCCGCCGGACGCTCGCCTGGGACACGGCGCGCGGCTACCTGCCGGCGCTGCTGTCGGCGCTCAACGTGCCGGTGTCGAGCCAGGTGCTGGTGTTCTCGCGCACGAGCCTGCAGACCGATCGCATCGCGCCCTGGACGCCGCGGGCGCTGTACTTCAACGACGATGTGTACGTGGGGTTCGTGCAGGAGAGCCCCATTCTCGAGATCGCCGCGGTGAACCCCACCACCGGCGGCGTCTTCTACACGCTCACCCAAACCCAGCGCGATCGCGCCACGGCCAATCGCGAGTCGATGACGTGCCTCATGTGCCATCAGTCGCGCAGCGCGACCGGTGGCGTGCCCGGCTTCATGGTGCTCTCCACGCTTGCCGATCGCATGGGTTACCCCATGACTGGGGTGCACGATGGCACCACCACCGACGCGACGCCGCACCGCGAGCGCTACGGCGGCTGGTATGTCACCGGTCAGGTGGGGGCGAACGGTCACGCGGGGAACCGCTACGCGGACAAGCTGAACCACGAGGTGTCCGACAAGGCGGCCTATCGCACCGCGTTCGCCGCGCTGCCCACCGCGGAGAAGCAGACGTTCGCGCAGGTCTTTGACACCGCCGCCTATCTCACGGGGCAGAGTGACGTGGTGGCGCTCATGGTGCTCACGCACCAGACGGTCGTGCACAACCGCATTACCGCCGTGCACGAAGCCGCGCGGGAAGCGGCGATGAGCGCCGTCTCCACGGGCGGATCGGCGGACACGGTCACGCCCCGGCTGCGTGGCGCCGTGGAGAATCTCGCGCGGGCCATGCTGTTCATCGGCGAGGCGCCGCTCACCGCGCGGGTGCAGGGCAGCACGACCTTCGCGGCCGACTTTGCCACGCGCGGCCCCTTCGACCGGCAGGGGCGCACGCTCCGTGCGTTCGACCTCGAGAAGCGGCTCTTCCGCTATCCGATGAGTTTTCTGGTGTACTCGGAGGCGTTCGACGCCCTGCCGGCGAACGCCAAGCGCGAAGTGTACGCGCGCCTCTGGACACTGCTGCTCGGGCGAGATCCGCTGCCGGATGTACAGATCGTGGCGGCGGACCGCGCGGCGATCGTGGAGATTCTGTCGGCGACCAAACCCGATTTTGCGGCGGCGCGGCCGCGCTGATGGCGTCGCGGGGGCTCGATTGCCGGAACGGCTCGCACAGAGGGCACAGGGGGCCACAGCGCACACAGGGAACCGCATTCACTTTTTGAAGCTGTTCCCTGTGTGCGCTGTGGCCCCCTGCGTGCTCTGTGCGAGCCGTTCAAGCTTGCGACGGCAGCGCGGACTTACTTGTTCGCCTCGAGCAGCGCCCGCCGCTCCAGCGCGGTCATGCCGCGCGTGATCCAGCTCGGCGCCGGATCCCCCTTGAGGTAGTGGCCGAACCACTGGAGAATGCGCGCCTGGTAATCGCGCTGGTTCTCCTTCTTGGTGAGGCCGAGCCCTTCGCCCGGGTACTGGAGCAGCACGACCTGCTTGCCGGCGCGACGTGCGTAGTTGTAGAAGAGCGATCCCTGGCGCGGGTCCACGGTGCCGTCGTCGAGGCCGACCATGAGCAGCATCGCCTTGGCGGGCATGTTCTGCACGGTCGCGAGTGGCGAATTCGCGCGCATGGCGCGCTCATCTTCCCACGGCGCGACTTCCATGCGGAACTGCCCCGTCTCCCAGTGGTCGAACTCGGCGCTCCCACCCTGCCAGTGGAGCTGGCCCGCGAAGCTCACCATATCGGTGATGCCGGAGCCCACAACGGTGGTGGCGAAGAGCTTGGAGTGGGTGCCGAGGAAGGCGGCTTCGTAGCCGCCCTGTGAATGGCCGACGTGGCCAATGCGGGCCGGATCGACGTGGCCCTGCGCGAGGACGGCCTTCACCGCTCCCTCCACCGCGTACTGCGTGCCCAGTCCGGGCTCGCGCGGGCGGAAGACGATATCGGGATAGAGGACGAAGTAGCCGGCCTGGGTGAACAGCGTCGTGTTGTAGTAGTTCGTCTGATTCGGCGCGACGTAGTTGTGGAGCCCGTCGCTCAGCCGCTCGTACGTGTACACGATGAGCGGATACTTCTTGCTGGCGTCGTAGTTGGCCGGGTAGTAGAGAATCCCCTGCAGCTTCTGCCCGATCGTGCTGGTGAAGTTGACCAGCTCCACCTTCCCCCAGGCGTAGTTCCCCTGGAACGGATTGGTGGCGGTCATGGCCTTCGCCTGCGCCAGCGACGTACCCACGTAGGCGTTCGGCGACTCGGTGTAGGACCCGCGGACGTACGCGTAGATCGGCGCGCTGTCCGCCTTGACCAACGCGCGATACGAGGCGTCGCCGTACACGAGACGCTCCACCGTCCCGTTGGCGACACGCGCCCAGCCGCTGGCCTTGGTGTGGTTGTTGAACAGCGAGAGCGTGATCGGTGCGCCGGCATCGATGGCCCGCTCGGCGGCGCTGGCGCCAAAGCCGGCGAAGGTCACCACGCGATAGGTGAGGTCCTCCTTCGCGCCGTCGGTCAGGCGCGTGGCGCTGCTGCCGTCACTCGCCACCTGCCAGACATCGTGCATGGTGTTGAGGAAGAGGAAGCGCCCATCCTTGGACCACGCCCCCGGCGCAAACTGATGCGGAATGGGGTTCGGATGATCGTCGTCGTGATCCACAAAGTCGGCCTTGCCGGTCTTGGTGAGCGACGCCGTGATATTCACCGCCGTGCCCGTAGTCAGGTCGCGAACCCAGTAATCGCGGCCATCGCCCCATGCCACGCGCGTCCCCGACGGATCTCCCCCGAACCAGTGCCCCGTGCGCGTCACGATCTTGGTGCGCTCGCCACTGCCGGTGTTGATGGCGTACACATCGGTCACGTTGCGGCCGAACTTCATTTCCCAGGCGTAGCTCTTCGTGTCCTGCTCGGTGACGAAGCGGCCACCCTCGAGCAGCGCGCTCGCCTCGTTCAGCTCCTTGGTCAGCGGCAGGAGATGATTGGGGGCGATGTGCCACGCCGCGATGACCGTGCGGCGCAGGTCGGCTGCTTCCGACGCCATCTGCTGGCGGAACATGCGCACATCGTTCGTGTGCCACACTTCCACATCGCTCGGCTTCTCGTCGCTCTTCTTGAGCGCCTTGTCGGCGGGTTCGCGCTGGCGCAGCCCCACGAAGAGCGTGCGTCCGTCGGCCGACCAGGTCGGGCGACGGTAGTCGGTGATGCGCATGTCGGCGGGGTAGGCCACGGCCTTGCCGTCGAGTACGGCCGGTGTGCACGTGCAGGCGGTGCTCACGTTGGTGAAGAGCTGCACCGCGTAGGTGGTGTCGCGGAACGCCTTGTCGGGCTTGCTCTGCATCACGGCGAGCTCCGCCGCACCCTTGCGCCACGCGAGCGCGCGGAAGGGCGTGCCGCCGGTCGCCAGCACCTTGAGCGTGTTGGTCGACGCATCGTAGAGCTGAACGCTCTGTCCTGTCGGACCATCGCCTTCGATGGTGAGCGCGAGCAGCGCGCCCCCACCCACCTGGCCGTCGGCCCACAGCTGCTCACTCGCGTTGCTGAAGGTGAGTCGCGTCCCCCTGGCGAGATCCCACACCAGCACGTCGCTCACGCGCTTCCCCTCGGCGGGGTAACGCGTCATGGTGGCGAAGCGGCCATTCGGGCTGAACGAGAACGCCTGAATGTCGCTCTCCTGCAGCAGCGTGCCGGTCGCGAGGTTGCGGAGCACGGCGCTCGTGCGCACCGGCTTCTTGGCGGCGGTGAGGCGATCCCGCTCCTTGGGCGAGACCCCCACGAGGTAGCCCACCCACGCGTTGGTGGCGCTGAAGGACGGCTGGGTGGCGAAGGGCACCACGATCGTGGTGTCGCGCGGGCCACCGCGGAGCTGCAGCTCATTCTCCTCGTTCACCCGGCTGATGCCGGAGGCGAGCCAGTCGCCCTTGGGGGAGAGGCGCACCGCGCCAAGGGTCTGCCACTGGCCGTAGTCAGCCGGCGTCAGGGTGGGCTTCGACTGCGCCGGCAGCAGCGCCGGCGCAAGGAGGAGGAGCGCGAGAGGGAGTCGACGCATGATTGGGCGCGAGAGGGGGACGGATAGGGGAAGGTACTGCGCGGTTCGGCGTCGCATGCTTTAGGTCTCCGCCTGTGGACGTCGGATGTCGATTTCGGACCACTATGGAGTTGGGAGTCGGGATTCTGGTCGGAAGTGGGGGTCGGAGTGCCGGGGCCGATCTACCTGCTGGCGACGCCGGTGCCGCTGGACCGCGGTTCAGCGTGGCCCGTGGCGCAGCACGCTCCCGCCGAGGGCACTCCGACCCCCACCTCCGACACCAATCCCGACTCCCGATTCCATAGTGGTCCGAAACCGACCTCCGACATCCGACTCCGGAACGGCAAGCCTGTCCGACGACTTCCCCCTCCCCGTAGCCAATTCCCCGACACCCTCCCGCATCCCTCCATCCGAAATTCGACCCAGAGACCCCCGGTCTTCCCACCCCCACCGTCCTCCCGGAGTGCCCAGATGAACATCACGGCGATGTACTGCAGCGGCTGCGATCGCGATGTCGCGGTCGTCGTGACCGATGGCGCCCCGGACGACGCGCAGGCCAATGTGACCGGTAGCGAGGTGGCCTGCCTGGAGGTCGGGACCAACTGTTCCGGCTCGCTCTGCCCGCTGGGCGCGGCGGAGCCCAGTGCCATGGTGCACCGGCTGATCCGCCACGGCCTCCCCACCGATCAGCTGACGCGCGTCACCGGGCACTGCGAGAGCTGCGACTTCGAGGTCGAGTTCGCGCTGGTGGGGGAGAACAGGGCGAGTTGTCTGGTGTGCGGGACGACGAGGGCGTGGGACGTGGCGTTGTAGCAGGCGAACTGACCGAGGAGGGCGCTTGAACAGCGGAACCCCCGAGAGCTCAGGGGGGAGAACGTCAGGGGAAGGAGCTCAGGACTGCGGTGGTCCTGAGCTCCTCCCCCTGATCATCTGCCCCCTGAACTCTCAGGGGTTGCCGTCCGCCCGCACCACCCTGGCCTACGGCGTGATCTTCCGTTTCCGCATGAGCGCTTCGATTTCGTCGATCTCCCGCGGCACCAGCGAGATCCGCTCCAGCCCGCGCTCGGTGATCACGTAATCGTCTTCGATGCGCACGCCGGTGTTCTGATAGCGCTGCACCGTGCCGCGCACCTTGGCGATGAACGCGCGGTTCTTGGGCGTATCCGGCAGCACATCGAGCGCCCGCGTCGAGATGTAGATGCCGGGTTCGATCGTGAACGCGTCGCCCACCATGAACGTCGCGTTCGCGCCGGTGCCCTGCATGGGGTCGTGCACGGCGAGCCCGATGCCGTGCGTGATGCCGTGGATCATCCACAGATTCGCCTGGCGGCACTGCATTGGCTGCTGGGCGCAGTCCACGCGCCAGGGCGGATCGAAGCTCGCGGTATCGCTCTCGATCAGCCCAAGCGCCGCGAGGCCCCGCGTGCGCACCGCCACGCTGGAATCGGCCGCGGCGCGCACGCTGATCCCGGGCTTGGACATCTGCTCGGCCACGTTCTGCGCATCGCGCACGAGCTGATAGACCTGCCGCTGCTCCTTGGTGAAGGTGCCGCTCACGGGGATGGTGCGCGTGATGTCGGCCGCGTAGCCACGGAACTCCGCGGCGGCGTCCATCACGACGAGATCTCCCGCGCGCACCGGGTCGCTGTCGCGCATGTAGTGCAGCGTGGTGCCGTTCTGTGCGGCGCCCACAATGGACCCGTAGGCCGGCCGCTCGGCGCCGCGGCGCGTGAACTCGTACTCCAGGGCCGCGCGCAGCTCGTATTCGTGGCTCGGGTTGGCGGTGAGCATCGCCGCCTTGTGCCCTTCGGCGCTGATCTCCGCCGCGCGCCGGATCAGCGCCAGCTCCGCCGCACTCTTCTTGGCACGCAGTGCCAGCACCTGCGGCATCCCGTTGCGGATGGCCAGCTGCGGATACTTCTTCGCCAGCGTCTTCACCGCTTCCTGCCCACGCGTGAGCGTGTCGTTGGCGGCAAAGTCCATCGTCTCCACATCGGGGATGTGGTAGAAGGGGAGGCCGGTCGCGGCGAGCGAGTCCAGCACGCGCGCCAGCGACGCGTACGGGCGCCCCGGGATGCCGTAGCGCGCCAGGCTCGTGGCCGAATCGGTGCGCTGGCCGTAGTAGAAGGCTCGGCGCGGATCGAGCGCATCGTGAAAGAGCGTGGCCTCGCCCGTCTTGTTGCGCACCACCATCACGAACGCCGCGTCGGGCTCGTTGCACTCGGTGAGATAGCGGAACGCCGAGAGCTGATAGAAGGTCGAGAAATCGTGCACGAGCGCGCGGCCACCGAAGGCCAGCACGACGCCATCGCCAATCCGCTCGGCCAAGGCAGCGCGGCGGGCGGCGAGTTCGGTCGGGGCGAAGGCGGTGGGCTGGGCCATGGTCGGCGCGGCCCACGCGGCCGCGGCCAGGGCGCCGCCGGCAAGGAATCGAGGGAAGGGGGGCATGGGCGAACGGTAGCGCGCCCGGCTTCACTCCGTAAACCGGTGGCATCCGTCCCTCTTAACAGCGGCTCGTCCCCGTCGTCTAAAACGGCATGACGGTCCCAGCCATTGGGCGCGCCCTCCTCCTCGCCGCCGCCCTTCTCTCAGTTCAGGGGTGCGGCGGCGCTGCCGACGCGACCCCCTCCCCGACCCAGCCTGCTCCCGCACCGGTGCCCCCGACCGGCAGCGCCGGCGGCTTTACCGGCTCAGTAGTCCTCGGCTCACCCACAGCCACGAGCATCCGGGCGAACGTCTACGCCCCGACCCAGGGCGGGACCGTTGAACTGCTGGTGGGGACCGCCCCGAACTTGTATACGGTGCGGTCGGCCGCCACGCCTCTCATCGCCGACCGCCCGGTCGAACTCGCGCTCGACAACCTCCAGCCGGGCACCCGCTACTTCTATCGCCTGCAGCTGAGTGGGGCGACCACGGGCTACACCGCCGAGGCGTCGTTCCGTACGGCCGCGCGCGCGGGGCAAGCCTTTCGCTTCGGCATCCAGGGCGACTCCCACCCCGAGCGCGAGCGCTCGCAGTTCGATGCGGGGCTCTATACCCGCACGCTGACCGCCGCTGCCGCCGACAGTCTCGACTTCTACGTCATGCTCGGCGACGACTTCAGCATCGATAACCTGAACCCGGCGACGATCACCGCGGCGCAGGTCCGCGAGCGGTACACCCTGCAACGACCGTATCTCGGGGTGATTGGCGCGATGTCGCCGGTCTTCCTGGTGAACGGCAATCACGAACAGGCGGCGCAGTATCTGCTGGATGGCACGCCGAACAATCCCGCCGTCTGGGCACAGACCGCGCGGAACAGCTTGTACAGTCAGCCGGCGCCGGATGCGTTCTACAGCGGCAATAGCGAGGTGGTGCCGAACATCGGCCTGCTGCGCAACTACTACGCGTTCACGTGGGGCGATGCGCTCTTCGTGATGATCGATCCCTACTGGGGCTCACCCGTCTGCGTGGACAACCCGTTCTTTGGCGGCGACAAGCGCAGCGATTTGTGGACGGTCACGCATGGGGACGCGCAGTATCAATGGCTCAAGACGACCCTCGAGCGCAGCACCGCGAAGTACAAATTCGTGTTCGCGCACCATGTGATGGGCACCGGGCGCGGGGGCATTGAAGTGGCACGCCTGTACGAATGGGGCGGGCGCAGCCCGAATGGCGCGACGGACTTCGCCGCAAAACGCCCGACGTGGGCGGCGCCCATTCACCAGCTCTTCGTCACCAACAAGGTGACTGCTTTCTTTCAGGGACACGATCACATCTGGGTGCAGCAGCAGCTCGACGGCGTGATCTACCAGTCGCTCTCGGAGCCGGCCGACCCGAACTACTCGCTGTTCAACGCCGATGCGTACGATACGGGCGTGAAGTTCCCCAATTCCGGGTACACGCGCGTGAGTGTCGCGCCCACCGGCGTCACCGTGGAGTACATCCGCATGTATCGCGCCGCGGACGAAGGGGCCGGGCGCACCAGTGGCACCGTCGCGTACCGGTACACGATCCCATGATGCCCACCCGGCTCCCCTCGCTGGCGGCGCTGCTCTGCCTCGTCGCGTGTGGCGGTAGCGCGCCCCCGACCACCACCGGGCCGACCGCGCCCACGACCCCAACGACACCGACGACGCCCACGACGCCGGCCACGCCCGTGCCGCAGCCCGCGCCGTCCGATGGGTTTCTCACCGCCGTGCCGGTCATGGACTTCAACGTGGTACCGGCACGCCCGACGAGTACGACCATCACGTTGAGCCTGTACTCCGGCATCGATCGCACGGTGACCATCACCGTCCCCGATGTGAATCGGACGCTGTCGCAGGCGCTCACGGCGGGGACGACGAGTCTCGTGGAGCTGACGGGCTTGTCGGCCGGGCGCACGTATGCCTATCGCATCGACGGGCCGTCGCTCACGTATCGCGGCCAGTTCCGCACCGCCAAGCCAGCGGGCACGAGCTTCCGGTTCGTCATGCAGGCCGACTCGCACCTCGACAACAACAGCGATCCCAACGTCTATACCAATACGTTGCGCAACATGCTGGCCGACAGCGCCGACTTCCTGATGGATCTTGGCGACACGTTCATGTCGGACAAGTACGCCAACTTTCAAAACGCCGACGGCCAGTACTACGCGCAGCGCCACTACTTCGGTCTGACCGGGACGCAGCTGCCGCTCTATCTGGTGCAGGGCAATCACGATGCGGAACTGGGATGGCTTCCGGCGAACGCCACGTGGGCGGCCGGGCAACGGCTCAAGTACTTCGCCCCGGTGGTCGCGAACACGTTTTACAGTTCTGCGCCATCGCTCCCCACCCCGCGCAACTACTACGCGTTCCGGTGGGGCGACGCGCTGCTCATCGCGCTCGATCCCTACCAGTTCACCATGACCAAGCCCAGCGGCAACACCAGCCCGTGGGCCTGGACGCTGGGCAAGGAGCAGTACGACTGGCTGCAGGGCGTCCTGCGCAGCAACACGGCGCCCTACACGTTCGTGTTCCTGCACCATCTCGTCGGTGGGAACGGCGCCGAGGCGCGCGGCGGCAGCGAAGCGAGTGTGTTCTTCGAGTGGGGCGGCCGCAATCTCGATGGCAGCAGCGGTTTTGCCGCGCAGCGTCCGGGGTGGTCGATGCCGATCCATGATCTGTTGGTGCAGTATCAGGTCTCGGCCGTCTTTCACGGACACGATCACCTCTATGTGAATCAGCAGCGCGACGGCATCCGGTATCAGGAAGTGCCGCAGCCTAGCTTTGCGCGCGAAAACTCGATCGCTAGCGCGGTGGACTACGGCTATCTGTCCGGCGTGCTGTTTGGCAGTTCGGGGCACCTGCGAGTTACGGTGACCCCCGCCAAGGCCACGGTCGAATACATCCGATCGCGACTGAGTACCGGCAACGGCGCTGTCGTCGATGCCTACGATATTTCCCCGCGCCGGCCATGAGCCGCGCTCTGCACGGAGGTCCGCCTATGCGTCGCGCACTCCTGACCCTGTCTGTCCTGGGCGCGTGTGGCGGCTCGTCCGCCAAGACCACACCATCGACGCCGACGACACCCACGACCCCGACCACGCCCACGACGCCGTCGTCATTGGCGCTGGCGAGCAGTGACATGGCCAACGCCACGCTGCCGGTGACCTACACCTGCGACGGCGCGGCCACATCGCCGCCGATCAGCTGGTCTGGCGCCCCCACGGGCACGGTGCAGTACGCGCTGTTGATGACCACCATCCCCACGGCGGGCACCACGAAGTACAACTGGGTGCTCTACAACATCCCCGCCACGGTCACGCAGATCGCGGCCGGCACGAGCGCCGGTACGGTGGGCCAGGCGGACGATGGCGCGGGCACGAATTACGCGCCGCCCTGTTCGCAGGGCCCTGGGCTCAAGCAGTACACCTTCACCATCTACGCGCTCTCGGCGGCACCGTCGCTGGGGGCGGCCACGCCCAGTCAGGTCAGCGGTGCCGTGCTCGAAGCCGCGTTGGCCAGCGTCACGCTGGCCAAGGCCTCGCTCTCGGTGGGCGTGACGCGGACCGCCGCGATGATCAACTGCGGCTATGTGCGCGCCTCGCTCGAACCCTATCGCGTGGCCAACAGTCTCGCCGTGACGTGTGATGCCACGTACGCGAGCATCGCGACCTTTGGCATTCAGGCAAAGCACGCGATGATGAACGGCATCACGGCCACCAATCAGCAGGTGCCGATTCCGCAGAACTTCACCGGCACGAACGCGTGGCGCATTCCGCTCGTCCCGGTGGTCGCGACTACCAAGACGGCGGCGCTCGACGGACCGATCGGCATCGCGATCAATGGGGTGCCGATCTTCAACCCGTGCAAGCAGGGCGGCTGCTCCGGACCTGGGGGCGGCGACACCAAGGTCCTGGGCGAGCTGGATCTCTGCAACGGACACGCGGGCCGCGCGGATGACTACCACTACCACGCGGCCCCGGTGTGTCTGATGAGCGATCAGGGCACCGCGTACTGGGATTCGCATCCGGTCGGCTGGGCGCTCGATGGCTACGCAATCTTCGGCTATCGCAATCCCGATGGGACGACGGCCACGCGCGATGGCGTGTGCGGGGGGAACACCGTCACGCACGCCAACGCGCCCACCGGCTACGCGTATCACGTGACCGACGTGAGCCCGTACGTGCTGAGCTGCTTTCATGGCGTACCGAGCCCCGATCTCGCGGGACAGGCGGCCAAGTACTCGCCGATCCGCCCACCGGGGACGCCCATGGCGGCCACGAACATGACGCTGCAGGCCAACGCGACCTCGTTGGCGGTTGGAGGGACCTCTACCATGCAGTGGCAGAATGCCGGCAAAACGCATCAGGTCCGGTATACGCGTACGGCTACGGCCTGCTGGACCTTCACGTTCCTCACCGATGGCGTGACGACGTCCACCGCCGACTACTGCCGGCGATGAGCACACGCCGTATCGTGCGCGGCGGGCTGCTGCTGCTCGGGCTGCTGGCGCCCAGCGTGGTGCCGCTGCGCGCGCACGAGCTCGAGGAAGCCAGTGTCGCGCTGGTCGTACGCCCCGATGGACTCGTCGAGGCGCGGCTGATGGTGCCGTGGGCGACGGTGCTTCAGCAGCGCCTGGCCCCGCGGCTCGATCCGATCGCGTTGCTCACGCAGCTCGTCAATCAGCCGGCCGCGTCGTTCGCGCGCACGGTGGAGACGCTTGAAGCGGAGATGGCGCGTGAGCTCCGGCTCGCCGATGCGGGGCGAGGATTGCCGTTCGCGCGCTGGCAGTGGCCCACCCCCGCCGTCATTCAGGCGGCGTTGCGCGAGGAGCTGATGTCTCGACTCGCCGACGGGGCGGCGTTCCGCCATGCGTCGCGTCTGGCCGCCACGGCCAGCGTGCGCCCCACCGCGCCGGCCGCGCAGGCGCGTTTGCTTGTGCCTGCACTCCTCGGGCCGGTGCTGCTCACCGTGACCCATCCGATGGAGCAGCTCATTCCGCGCGGCAGTCCGTCAGCGCCGTTCCCCATGCGCCGCTAGACCACCGCGCGAACGATCGGCCGATCAGCGCAACGAGATCCCCGTCACCTTCGCCATCGCCTGGATCTGCTTGCCGATGGAATCGGCCGCCGCGAGCTCCTTCCGGGCCACGCGGATCTGCCCGACCATCTGCCCGGTGGCGACGTACGCAAACGGAATCATCACACTGGGGCCGTCCACCCATCGCGACTGCTGCAGCAGGGCCGCGGGGGCACGATAGCGGCGCCACAACGAGTCGGCGGCCACCGGGTCGATCGCGCCCTGTGGCGACGGCAGATACGCCGGATTCTGCGACGCCGGCGCGTTCACCAGCTTGGAGGTGAGGCCGTTGGTGACGGTGTAGTCGCCGAGCCCCAGCGAGTTCGCGTAGCCGCCAATCGAGAAATGGATGGGTCGCGCGGGGTAGTGTTCCTTGATCATCTGGAAGACCATCAGCTGATCGCGGGAGTACGCCCCGGCGGGCACGGTGGCCCGGATGCCGGCATGCTCGAAGGTGGCCGGCTGCTGCAGCTCCACGTACGGCGGCACGGTGCTCGGGTCCTTCACCACCGTCTTGGCGAACCAGTCCATCGTGAGATACGGCACGATGGCAATGGTGACATCGGGGCGGACGCCTTCGACCAGCTGGGCGTACCACACCGGGAACGAATCGTTGTCGCCGTTGGTGATCAGGATCCCGTTCGGCTCCACGCTGTTGAGCAGATCCGCGGCCCACTCGCGGGTGAACGTCTGGCCATTGCGTGGCGCCGCATCGCGATTGAGCAGGAGCGGCACCAGCGCGAAGGCCATCAGCGCGCTCGAGAGCTGCCAGCCCTTCACGCCGTCGCTGACGCGCTTCGCGATGGCCTGCCACACCGTACCGAGCCCGAGGCCGGCCCAGAGCCCCCAGGTGGCAAAGCTCCACAGATAGAAGTAGTCACGATCGCGCACTTCGCGGTTGACCGTGTCCCCCAACTCCGGCGCCTGTGAGGCACCGTACTTGAAGTTGAGATACACAATGAGCGCGGGCGTCAGTGTGAAGATCAGCGGCCCCACGAACGCGAACGAACTCCGGTCGCGCTTCCAGTGCGTCACGCCGCCGATGAGCCCGAGCGCCAGGAAGATCACGGCGAGCGCGGCCTGCAGCCCGGGGTACGCCTGCGCCGCATCGCGCATCGTCTGCCACGAGAAGTAGAGCCACCACATGCCGAACTGCGCGCCCAGTGGCGCCATGCGTTCGGCCACGGCGTGTCCGCCATACTGCTCGCGGCTGATGTTGCTCATCAGCTTCGCGTAGGTCTCGCTGCTGAACGTACAGCCGATCTCCGGCTTCCCGGCGCAGGCCGTGGGTTCGCCCACGTTGATCGCCGGGTGATACGCCGCGCGAATGGGCTCGAACAGAAACGGCGTGAGCCCAAGGAACAGAAAGCCGGCGGCACCAAGCAGCGTCTTCCAGCGCAGCAGCACCAGTGGCCGCTGCCACAGGATGAACACGCCGAGCGCCGGCAGCGGCAGGAAGCCCGCCGGATGGTTGGTGTAGCCCAGCCCGCAGAGATACGCGATGCACCAGAGGAAGACCGTCGCGCGCGTGGCGCGGCTGTCGCTCGCTTCCGCATCGCGCCAGCGCAACGCAAGCCACGCCACCAGCGCGAGGCCGAGCATCGCCACCGTGTAGACCTTCTCGTTCACCACGCTCTGGTTCCACACCGTGAAGCAGGTGGCCCCGAGCCAGCTCGCGGCAATCGCGGTGGTCGTGCGCACCCACGCCGGCATCCCCCAGCCACGAAGCGAGCGCCACGCCACGAGGAACCAGAGCGCGGCACTGGCGGCGCTGGTGGTGGCCGCGAGCAGGTTCACGCGCGCCGCATACGACACGGGAATGGGCAGCAGCGCAAAGGTGTGCGCGAGCAGCACGAACCCGGGATTCCCCGGGGGGTGCGGGATGCCCAGGATCTTGGCGGCGGCGATGTACTCGCTCGTGTCCCACATCGCGGTGGTGGGCGCCAGCGTCGCGACGTAGAGCGCGAGCACCACGGCAAAAAGCGCGGCGGCCACTTTGTACGGCGGTGTCTCGGCCTCGGTCGCGCCATCGCGCGTCGCGAGCAGCAGGGCGCTGGGGATGCCCACCGCATAGCCCAGGGTGAGCAGGGCCGCGGCGAGCGACGTCCCGCCGTTCCAGAGCAGGGTGTAGCCGGTCAGTACCGCAAGCAGGCTCGCCGCGCCCACCAGCATGGGCGCGGAACGCAAACGATCAGTCATGGAATCCCGAGTCAGAACGAAGAAGGCGGGGAAACGGAATCAAGAGGGACGGCGCGCGACGCGCCATCCACCACCACCCGCAGCGCGACCATGTCGCGCGGCACCAGCGCCCGCGCATGCCACTCCTCGGCGCCGGCGCTGGTGCGCACCAGCGACGCCTGCACCCGTGCGTCGGCGACCGTGATGATGGCCTGCCCGATGTGCGGCCCCCGCAGCGCGAGGTCCACGATGCGCAGGGTGTCGAGCAGGCGGGCGCCCACCCGGGCCACGAGCGAATCGCCATGCACGCTCCCGGCCACCGGGATGACGCTGTCGCCGCGCACCAACGCTTCGGCTTGCACAGCGGCGCGCCACGTCAGCTCCTCGCCATGGCGCACAGTGAGCATGAGCGCGAGCACGGCCGTGACGAGCGCCCCACCCATCCCGGTGAGCGCGCCGCGGCGACGCCACCGTGACACGCCGTGCGCCATCCGCGGCGCGGCGACCCGGCGGGCAGGCATCGCCCGAACCGCCGCCATGATGGCGGCGCGCGCATCGGCGCGACTGGCCACCGGGGCGCCCAGCGCATCGCACATCCAGTCGGGGAGGGAATCGGAATCGGGCCGGAAAGTCATGATCGAAGCCGGTTACGAGAACTGTTCGGCGAGGAGCGCCCGCAGCCGCGCGCAGGCCCGCTGGACGCGCATCTTGAGCGCCGACACCCCAGCGCCGGTGACGACGGCCATGTCGTCGTAGCTCAGCGCGTCGGCAAAGCGGAGCACGAGGGCCTCGCGCTGCTCGAAGGGGAGCTTGGCCAACGCCGCCGCCAGCAGGCGTCGCTGCAGCGCGGCATCGGTCGTTTCCTCGGCGGACGGCAGCCCTGCATCGAGGTCCGCCGGCAGCACGTCGAGCGGTTCGTATCGCGACTCTTTCGCGACACGGGTACGACACTGATTGACTACAATCCGTACGACCCACGCCCCAAAGCGCTCCTGCTCCCGATACGAGCCCAGATGCCGATAGGCGCGCAGGAAGGCGTCCTGCACCACGTCTTCGGCGTCGTCGGGACTCCCCAGCAGGTGCGTGGCGACGCGCAGGCAGCGCGCATGATGCCGGTCGACGAGGAGGCTGAAGGCCTCGACGTCGCCGGTCAGCACGCGTCGCACCAGGGCGGCGTCGGCCAGCGGTTGGGGGGCAGGGTGGGGCAGGGTCACATCCAGCAACTCGGGTTCCGGCGGGATCGTCACATCGCGTGGCGCCCGCCCCCGTCCTCCCCCCGACGGGCGGCTAGAGCTTGGCCAGCATCGCCAGGCGTTCCCGGGTGGAGACGACCACACCACCCGGCTTCTCCACGGTGATCGCGAACATTATCGCGTCGCCGACCGGGACGCGGGCCCGGATCGGCACCAGCCGGTCGGCCTGCCCCTTGGCGATGTTGAAGACGCCCCCGTCCACCGGATAGCGCTCGTCGCGGGTCTTGTCGAAGATCCACAGCTGATACTGCCACTGCGTCGAATCGTTCGGCATGAGCCCGATCAGGCGCATGACCCCCTTCTGCAGGGTGGGGCTCCAGAGCACTTCGCCGTCTTCGATGAAGCGGCCGGTGGAGTCATTGCCGGGCGTCCACTTGAGCGCGAGGGTGCGGGTATCGGTGGCGATGGTCGCGCGGAGCAGGCGCACATCGCCATCGAGCGCGGCGGTGTTGACGGCCGGCGCCGTGGGCGCGGCCGGCTTGGGCGCACGGGTGCGGACCACGGTGATGGCCAGCAGCGCCGCGGCCGCGAGCCATCCGGTCCAGGCGAGGACCGAGGGGCGGCGGGACGGGGAAACGGGAGCAGGCATGACAGGCGCACGGGTGGCACGAACCAGCGCCTCGCCGGTGAAGACGAGCCGTTCGGCGAGCGCCGGCGGCAGGGCGTCCTGCTCGCTGCGTTCGGCGTCGACCAGGGCGGCCGTCAGTTCGCCCACGACGAGTTCATCAGCCGAGAGCGCCGAGAGATCGTCGGGGAGCGGGGTGGGGTGAGAAGGGCGGGGCGTGGTCATTCGTCGGATTCCGCCGAAGGGTTCGGGCGGCGCTCGGATGATACGGCGTCGCTGGTCGTGAGCAAGCGGCGGGCGCGCTGCAGCCCACGGCGGATGTGCGACTTCACGGTGCCGAGCGGCGTACCGGTCTCGCGCGCGATTTCGTCGTGGGTGCGGCCATGGAGCAGCGACAGTTCCAGCATGGTGCGTTGGGGCGCGGGCAGCGCGGCGAGGACGGCGTGGGCCTGCTCGACGCGATCCTGCTGATCGACGTCGGCCTCGCGATCATCGGCCTGATCGTAGTCGTCGGGGAGCGGCTCGAGCTCCACCGCCCGCTGTCGCCGCCGCAGCCGGTCGATGAGCCGCCGCCGCGTGACCATGGCCACCCACCCCGCCTGCGTCGCCTTGGTGGGATCGTAGCGGCCGGCGCTGCGCCAGAGGTCCACGAACACCTCCTGCACGGCGTCTTCCACATCGCGCGGATCGGGCGACCAGCGCCGCGCGAGCGCCCACACGAGGGGGCCGAAGCGCTGCACGCATTCACGCACGGCGAGTTCGTCGCCGGCCGCGATGCGCAGCAGCAACGGCGCACCGTCCTCGAGCGGAACGCTTTCGGGGAGGCGGTCGGACGACACGAGACTGAGATGGGGGCGCGTCACGGGCAACGGGGCTGGCGGCGCGGGATCGGAAGCGGGCATGACGCGAGAGAAAGGAAGCACCCCCGAGCATTCGCTCGCGGCGTCCGCTTGGATGCACCCAGCCGGAAATTGGCGCGGGGTGCATCCGGAACGGTCCTGGCGGACGAACAGGGAGGCACGGCGGGGGGATCCCGCCATTGCATCGTCCACGCATTCACCCCGGAGTCGTCATGTCCCGCCGCTTCTTCACCGCACTCAGCGTCCTCGCGTTCGCCCTCACCGCCTCCACCGCGACCACCGCCCAGGCCCAGCATCCGCGGGGGCCGAGCATCCCGCAGGTCGCCAAGACGGCCGGGCAGTTCACCACGCTGCTCGCCGCGGTCGAAGCGGCCGGTCTGGGAGAATTCCTGAGCGGGCGCGGCCCCATCACCGTGTTCGCCCCCACCGACGAGGCGTTCCGTCGCCTGCCCAATGGCACGGTGAGCGACCTGCTCAAGCCGGAGAACCGCGAGCAGCTGCGCACGCTGCTCTCGTATCACGTCGTGGCGGGTCGCGTGACGGCCGCCGAGGCCCGACAGCTCTCGAGCGCAAAGACGGTGGCCAATCAGGACGTGCGTATTCGCACCAGCGACGGTGAGCTCCGCATCAATGACGCCGTCGTGCGCATCGCCGACATTCCGGCGAGCAACGGGCTGGTGCACGTCATCGATCGCGTCCTGATGCCGACGCCGCAGCCGTGCAATACCGAGTCACGCCGCGGCTGGTAAGGCGTTCACGCGCGTCAGCGTGATAGGTGAACGGGATTGTGTGGATTTCTGGAGAGGATCTTGGGGATAACTGAAACAGCAGACAGGGATGCCACGGATTACGCGGATTACGCGGATGAGTAACGTGGCGTGAGCAACCTCACGCGAGCTGTATCCGTGTAATCCGCGTCATCCGTGGCATCCCCATGTGCTGTTTCCGTTATCCCCGCAATCCCAACGCATCCGCGCAATCCCAACCCATCCGCGCAATCCCAACCCATCCGAGCGATCGCCCGCGCGCTACGTCGCCGAGACCAGCCAGGCAATCACATCCGCCGCCCGATAACTCCCGTGCTCGGCGAAGTGCTTGAGCGACACGAGGTCATCGCCACTCGTCACCAGTGACGGTTCGATGGTGCCCTCGCGTTCCTGGGCGTAACCGACATCGGCCAGGAGGCCGTTGCAGAGACAGCGACGGCCTTCGGTGTCTTCCGCTGCGCCACCCTTCTGCACGTAGGCCGAGATCGGCTCGGCGGCGCAGCGATAGTCGAGCCGCCCGTCGGCGCGCTTGATGGCGATGCGCAGATACCCCAGATCGCAGATGCGCTCGCGCGCATCGCTCCCGTTGGCACGGTCATCCACGTGCACCACCTTGAACGGATAGCCCGTCGGCGAAGCGCGCGGATCGGTGTGCACCCGGGCCGTGCCACGGCACACCGCGTCCAGCACCTCGCGCTTCACCGGCTCGTCGAGCCCCGATTCTTCACAGAAGGCGAAGAGCGTACCAACCTGAATGCCGCGGGCGCCTACGGCCCGGCTGGCCGTGAGGCCGTCGGGGGTGCCGGCACCACCGGCGACCCAGAAGGGCAGCCCGAGCTCCCGCAGCTTCTCCAGGTCGACGGCGTCCCGTTCGCCGTAGATCGGCTGCCCGAGCGCATCGAGCGTCATCGCGCCACGGGGCGGCGCGTTGTGGCCACCCGCCGTGGGCCCTTCCACGACGAAGCCATCCACGCGCCCCGTGCTCTTGCGTGCAAGCGTGGCCGCGAGCGAAACGGCCGAGACCACCGGCAGAAACGCTGGTCGTGTGAGTGGTGTGCTCGGGACCGCGCCGTCCGGCCACACCTCGACCGGATCGAACGCCAGCCATTCGGCCTCGTCCTTCGCGAGCCCTTCCACATCGAAGCGGATGCGCGCCGGCTGATGCTGCGCCAGTGCATCGAGTGCCCCCGGAATCTCGCGCGGAATGCCGGCACCCATGATTACGCACGAGACGCCCGCGAGCATCGCGCCGTAGAGCGTGGCGAGGTTGGGCATCTGCACCTTGGTCAGCAGGTTCATCCCCACGGGCGCGTCGTGCCCTTCGCGCGCGAGCCACGTCTCCACGAAGGCCGCGGCCACGGTGACGCGCTGACGTGCGGCGCTCACCGTCTGCTTGTACATCGGCAGCAGACGATACGGGGCACCCGCCTCGCGCCCGTCGGGGCGGAAGTAACGGCGCAGCAGTTCATCGCCCAGCTGCGGGATCGGGAGCGCCGCGAGCGCGCGGCGCATGTGCCCGCCGATGTCGCCGTCCTGCAGGCGGCGCACCAGCAACGTGTCGATGACGGTGCCGGAGACCACACCGAGTTGGCCGGCGCGCGCGACGGCATTGGCCAGTCGCCAATTTGAGACGCCGATCCCCATGCCGCCCTGGATGATGGCAGGCAGCGCAGTGGCGTCGAGGCCCGGAGCCTCCGGGGCGGCGGTGGGCAGCGGCGGGGCAGACGTCATGGGCGAGGTGTCCATCGAAATCCGGAGAGGGGAGGTCAACATCCCAATGTGCGCCCACGGACGAGGCCCCGACCATTCGCAACCTCCCCGACACCGCTGTCAGGGAATCTCGACATTCGCGAATAGCGGCGCCGGTGGCCGCATATCCCCTTTCGAAGTGTTCAACGCGCTGCTCGGTCAGCACTCGCTCGCCACCGACAACATCTTCGGCCATCGCGCTCACCTGCAGTTCGCCACCATGACCGGCAACGTGCGTAACGGATTCGTTGCGTCACGGACCGTGGCTGTGACGGGGTGACAGAGCGCTCCCGGCGTGGGACGGTTGGCGGCCGCCGGCGCCGCCAGACTCGTTAACGAGAGCGGGGTTGGCTCGTCCAATTCTGTGAAACGGCACCTAGGGGATCTTTCTCCTGGGGTGTCTTGTAGAAAGAGACACCGATGCAGGGCGCGCTCCGGTCTGAGAGGGCCGAGCGCGAGCGGGGCGGCACGGCGGCTTGAGGGAGCTCCGTGACCGCGCAGCACGCAGGCTTGAGGGAGCCGCGTGACTGCCATACCGGTTGAGGTCTGAGGGGACCGAAAGCCGGAGGGACGTTCCGCCGCTGAGGGGCGGTGAGGAACATCGAGACGGGGAGCGAGGCGCTAACGGAATGCTAAGTTCCGGTTATGCGACTCCTCCCCGTTCTCGCGTTGCTGGGGCTCGCCACGGCGACGCCCGTCTGCCCGGCCGCCGCGCAGTCGACGCCGCGCCGTGATGCCCCCGCCGCACTCCGCCGCACGCTCGACAGTCTCGCCGCCGCCCATCGCGGGGTCGTGGGCTACAGCATCACCAATCTCGCCACCGGCGAACACCTCGAACGCAAAGGCGACGAAACCTTTCCCACCGCGTCGCTGATCAAGGTCCCCATTCTGGTGACACTGTTCGACCTCGCCGAGCAGAAGCAGCTCTCCCTCGACGATCCGGTGGTGCTCACGCCCATCGATAAGGTCGGCGGCGCCGGCGAACTGCAATTCCTGCGGACCCCGGCGACCTTCCGGCTCTGGGACATCGCGTGGTTCATGAGCACGCTGAGCGACAACACCGGCACGAATCTCATTCTCGATCGCATCAAGATCCGGCGCGTCTGGCAGAAGATGGAGGCGCTGGGGCTGCCGCACACCAAGGTCCACTCGGGCTCCATGACGCGCATCGGCAGCGTCGCCCCCGACAGCAGCGCGAAGTACGGGCTCGGGGTTACCACGCCGAACGAGATGGCCCAGCTGTTCACGCTGTTGGCCGAGGGGAAGGCGGTGAGCGCCACCGCCGACAGCACCATGCTGGACATCCTGGCCAACAATCGCGACGACATGAAGCTGGCCCGGTTTGCGTACGGCGTGCCGCTCGCGCACAAAACCGGCGATGTCGATCAGGCCCGCGCCGACTGCGGCGTCTTCACGCTGCCGGCCAAGGTGGTGGCGTGCGTGCTGACGAAGGAGAACGCGGATACGCGCTACTGGGGGGAGAGCGAGGGGAACACCGTGATCGCGCGGATCGGTGAAGCGGTCGTGAAGACCTGGCGCACGAAATAGCGCGCGCCGCGCGAATCAGGCGTCTTCCGCCAGCTTGTTGTACAACGTCGCCCGCGTGATGCCGAGGAGTTTGGCGGCGCGGGTGCGGTTGTCGCCGGTCATCGCGAGCACGGTCCGAATATGCCGACGCTCGAGTGTCCGCAGCGACCAGTCGGCCTCCTGCCGTTCACTCCCCGCATGCAGCCCTGCCTCGAGCAGCACCGGCTCGAGGTGGGACACGTCCACCTGCGCATCCGACCAGGCACGCAGGAACGCTTCATCCACCACATGCCGCAATTGCGGAACGTTGCCGGGCCAGGGGAGACTCCCGAGCCATTCGGCGGCTGGCGTGGTGAAGCGCGACGGGCCGTCGCCGCCGTCGAGACGCAATCGTTGCAGATGGCGCGTCGCCAGCGCCATGATCGCCTGCGGCCCGCGCTCGGCGAGCGCCGGCACGGCGATGGGAATCGTGGAGAGGCGCTGCCACAGGCTGGCGCTCCCCGCTCCCGTGCCGAACGGATGCAGCTCGGTCACGCTCGTCGTGGTGATCACCCGCAGGTCACTGGGCGGTTGCCCCTGTCGCTCCGCCTGGCGTGGGTCCACGAGCCCCAACAGCGCCGCCTGCACGGCCGGCGCGAGCGAGGCCACATCCGCCAGCAGCAGCGTCCCGCGCAGCTGAGGGCGCCCGTTCGTCGCGGGAAAGTGCGCCAGCGCCGACTGCAGCGCGCGCAGCTGCGTGGCCTCGGGCCCATCCGGAATGGTGACGCACACCAGCGGTTCACCGGCGCGCGGGGAGAGCTGATGCGCCATCTCGGCGAGCGCGCGCTTGCCGGTCCCCGGTTCGCCCCGAAGGAGTAGCGGCAGGTCATTGCCGGCCGAGGCCTGCACGAGCTGTCGTACGCGCTGCATCGCCGGCGATTCATCGAGCACGCCGTACGGATCGAGTACCTGCGTGGCAAGGAGCGCCCGCGACCGCGCGAGCGCGGTGCGCGCGAGCCCGCGCTCCAGCGCAGCCACCAGATGATCGAGATTCGCCGGCTTGATCTGCACATCTTCGGCGCCGGCCCGGATGGCGCGCACCGTTTCGAGGACGTCGATCGTGCCGCTCAGGATCACGACCGTGATCCCCCGGTCGCGCGCATTCAGCGCCTCGAGCACCGCGAGACTGTCGGTGTCGCCGAGTTGATGGTCGAGCACGATGCCATCGAACGCATCCCCGGCGGCCAGCCGGATCGCGTCGGCGCCGCTCGCGGCGGTGCTCACCGTGAAGCCGCGGGACTCGAGCTGCAGCCGCGTATAGCGCAACAGCGTCGGCTCATCGTCCACCACCAGCAGGCGCCGGCCCATGGAGGGCGTCTCGGTCATGCGCGTCGTCCGGCGTCGGTCATGGCAGCCCGCGCCCGAAGGTGCGCGCCAAGGCCAGCTCGAGTTGGCTGGTCGTGAACGGCTTCTGCAAAAGAATCCATCCGTGGGCGCTCACTTCATCCATGGAGACCAGATCCGCGTAGTAGCCGCTCATGAGCATCACTGGCAGCCCGGGGAACCGCTTGGCAACGTAGCGAGCGAGCGCCGCGCCGGTGAGGGTTGGCAGGCAGAGGTCGGTGAGCACCAACGCGGGCCGATCGTCGCCGCACGATTCCAGGATGTGGATGGCCTCCGCGCCCTCCCCGGCTTCGCGCACCGCAAAGCCGTAGCGGCCCAGCAGGCGTACCAGCAGCCCGCGGATATCCGCTTCGTCATCCACCACCAGGATCCAGCGTGCTGAAGATGCCGTCATGCCAACAAGGCTCGGTCCGGCAGGGACGGTCCGCCCAAAGCGTTCAATTCTTGGACAGTTCCGGATATGCCGGGGGAATAGCCGACACACCTCGCCGTACCCCATTCCCCATGTCATCCATGCTCGCTCGCTATCGCATAGGTACCAAGCTCGGTGTCGCCTTTACGGCCCTGGCGGCACTCGTCCTCACGGTAGGTCTCACCGGGGCCCTGTCGCTGCGCACCGTGAACGCGGCCGCCACGCAGATCGGCACGAACAACCTGCCGTCGCTGCGCGGCATCATGATGATCAACCTCGGCCTCACCGATATGCGACGCCTGGAGCTGTCCATGGCGCAAGCTCGGGTCGAAGGCGATGAGGCCGGCTACCAGCAGAGCCGCCAGGAACTCGAGGAGTCGCTCGCCAACGAGCTCAAGGCCGGCTGGAAGCTCTACGAGCCGCTCCCGCGCGAGGCTGAGGAGGATCGGTCGTGGGGCGATCTCGTGACCGCCGAGCAGGCGTACGAAAAGCACCTCGAGGCGCTCCGTGCCCGGCTCGATCAGAAGGACGTGGCGAATCTCGCGCCGGTGCTGAACGAAGGGCGCAAACTGTATGTGCAGGCCACGATCGAGGCCGACTCGCTCGTGCTCATGCAAAGTGCCTTTGCGCAGACGGGGGTGGCCGCTGCCTCGCAGGCGGCGGCGACCGGCACGCGGGCCACCGTCGGGTTCAGTGTGCTCGCCGTGCTCATTGCGATCGTGCTGGGTGTGGCACTGACGCGTGATCTGCGGGCGCCGCTCGCGCTGGTCGTGGAGCGAGCGCAGGCGCTGGCTGAGCATAGCGTCGCCGACCTGAACCGCGGCCTGCGGGCGATGGCTGGCGGCGATCTCTCGGTCGCGGTGACCGCGACCACGACGCCCACGGGATTGACCCGTGGTGATGAATTGGGGGCGCTTGCCCACAGCATTGATGAAATGATTCGACGGTCAGCGGAGACCATTGCGAACTACGGCCGGACGCAGGCCGCGATCGAACAGGTGATGCACGACAGCACGACCCTGACGACCGCGGCCGCGAACGGCACGCTCAGTGCACGCGCCGAGGCGAGCCGCCATGCCGGGGCCTATGCGTCGCTCGTGCAGGGGACCAACGCGTTGCTCGACGCCGTCACCGGCCCGATCAACGAAGCGTCCGAAGTGTTGGCCCGCATCGCCGCGCGCGATCTGCGGTCCCGTGTATCGGAGGGGTATGCGGGAGACCACGCGGCGATTGCGCGGGCCATCAATCACGCGCTCGACCACCTCGAGGAGGCCTTCGGACAGATCGTGGCGGCGGGCGATGAAGTCCATACCTCCTCCGATGCCATCGCCGACGGCAGCGAGTTGCTCGCGAGCGGTGCCTCGGAGCAGGCGGCGGCCATCGAGGAGATCTCCGGATCGCTGCAGGAGGTCGAAGCCACGGCGCGTCGGACCACCGGCATCACGGTGGAAGTGCGACACCTGACGGACGATGCGCAGCGCGCCATGCAGGTCAGCGATGAAGGCGCCGACGCGCTCAGGCAGGCGATGTCGCGCATTCTTGAATCCTCACGCTCCACGGCGGCCATTGTGAAAACCATTGATGAAATTGCGTTCCAGACCAACTTGCTGGCGCTGAACGCCGCCGTTGAAGCGGCACGCGCCGGTGATGCGGGGCGTGGGTTCGCGGTGGTCGCCGAGGAAGTCCGCTCGCTCGCCATTCGCGCCGCTGAAGCAGCGCGCTCCACGGCGGCGCTGATCGAGTCGGGGGCGACGATGGCCGGCGAAGGCGCGTCGGTCACCGAGCAGGTCGTGACGTCGATGACGCAGGTGCGCGACCGCGTGAGCAGGGCCGGCGCGATGATGCAGGATATCGCGCAAGCCACCGAGCATCAGCTGCGGAGCATCGAGCAGGTCAATGCCGCCGTGACGCAGATGAACGCGGGCACGCAGGCCGCTGCGGCCAATGCGGAGGAATCGAGTGCGGCCGCGCAGTCGCTGGCGAGTCAGTCGCGGCAGCTGCAGGAGATCGTGCGGCAGTTCCAGCTGCGCGACGCCGAGCGTCTGGCGCCGGTCCGCGCGCGTCCGCGCGAACGCTGGGCGGCGTAGGCGCGAACGCGTCGGCGCCTACGCGTTCGCTCGTCAGAAGTCCCCGGT
Source organism: Gemmatimonadaceae bacterium (assembly GCA_019752115.1). Taxonomy (NCBI): domain Bacteria; kingdom Pseudomonadati; phylum Gemmatimonadota; class Gemmatimonadia; order Gemmatimonadales; family Gemmatimonadaceae; species Gemmatimonadaceae bacterium. The sequence goes on along the minus strand of JAIEMN010000004.1, from coordinate 196,243 downwards.
TTCGGGGAAGAACTGCGAGCGCGAGAGATCACCGCTGGGGTTCGAGACGAGCAGCAGACGGGCGACCATGCCGGGCCCCACCGACAGGGTGGGGCTCACCCAACTGCTGCGCGACCCGATGGAGCGCGCCCCGACCTGCAGGCGCCCACCGGCCTGCAGCTCCGTGTCCTGGAAGCGAAAGGTCTGCGAGCTGTTGCCATTGACGGTACCCAGGCGGCGTCCGAACGCATCGTTCGCGCGCATGAGATAGACGTTCACATCGAAGTAGCCCTGATTCGTGACGGCCACGTACACCGTGAACGGCCCGGACGGGGTCGGGGGCAGGTCACTGTCCTTCTTTTTGCATCCGGCCACGACCAGCGCGGCCAGCAGCAGTCCGGCAATGCGCGTGCGCATGCGATGATCCTGCAGTAAGGGAGCCGGTGTCTCAGAGCGACAGCCGGTCGATCATGGGTTGGGTGATCAGGACGATCCCCTTCTCGGTGCGCCGGAACCGCTGGGCGTCGAGCGCCGGATCCTCGCCGACGACGAGCCCCGCCGGAATACGTACCCCGCGGTCCACCACGACGTTCGTCAGGCGCGCATTCCGGCCCACTTCCACGTCGGGATGCACGACCGCGCCGTCGAGATGGGCGAAGGAGTGCACCCGACAGCCGGTGAACAGCAGGGAGCGGAAGACGCCCGAGCCCGAGATGATGCATCCGCCCGCGACCAGCGAATCGAGGGCAAAGCCGCGACGGCCATCCTCGCTGTAGACGAACTTGGCTGGCGCCGTGAGCTCGGCGTAGGTCCAGATCGGCCACTCCTGATCGTACAGGTCGAGACCGGCGCGCACCGAGGTGAGATCGATGTTGGCTTCCCAGTACGCATCGATGGTGCCGACGTCACGCCAGTAGGCTTCGGTTTCACGGTCGGCCTTGACGCAGGAGGTGCTGAAGCGGTGCGCCACCGCTTTGCCGTGCTGCACGATGTACGGGATGATGTCCTTGCCGAAATCGCGCGTGGACGCGGGATCGGCCGCATCGCGCCGGAGCAGTTCGAACAGATAGCTCGTCTTGAAGACGTAGATGCCCATGCTGGCGAGCGCCATCGATTCGTTCCCCGGAATACCGGGCGGATCCTTGGGCTTCTCGAGAAAGTGCACGATGCGATCGTGGGTATCGACGTGCATCACGCCAAATCCCGTCGCCTCGAGGCGCGGCACCTCCAGCACGCCCACCGTCACGTCGGCGTCCTGGTTGACGTGCTGCTGCAGCATGAGCTCGTAATCCATCTTGTACACGTGGTCGCCGGCCAGGATGACCATGTACTCCGGGTGGTACGCCTCGATGATGTCCATGTTCTGGTAGACGGCGTCGGCGGTGCCATCGTACCACTGCGTTTCGCTCACGCGTTGCGACGCCGGCAGGATGTCGAAGCTTTCGTTGCGCTCGGGGCGCAGGAAGTTCCAGCCACGCTGCAGATGCCGGATGAGGCTGTGCGCCTTGTACTGCGTGGCCACGCCAATGCGCCGAATCCCGGAGTTGATGGCGTTCGACAGCGCGAAATCGATGATGCGCGTCTTGCCGCCGAAGTACACCGCCGGCTTGGCGCGGCGATCGGTGAGCTCGTACAGGCGCGAGCCTCGGCCGCCGGCCAGGACATAGGCCATGGCGTTGCGGGCGAGGGTGCCACGGGGCGTGGGAGTCATGCCGCATTTTGCGTCGGTGGCACGCGCAACGTAAGGTTCCCCCATGAACGTGCTCTTCGTGGCCGCCGAAGCGGCCCCGTATGTGAAGACGGGCGGCCTTGCCGATGTGGCGGGCGCGCTCCCCCAGGCCCTGCGGACGGCCGGCCACGACGTGCGCCTGGCGCTCCCGCGCTACCGGGCGCTTCGGGAGCAGGGGGTCCCGATGACCGGACCCATCACCGGCGCCTTTCTGCCGCTCGGGGAAGAGGCCCACGAACTGCGGGTCTGGCGCGGGCGCGAAAGCGCAGCGACCTACTTTCTCGACATTCCGGCCGCCTTCGAGCGCGGCCAGATCTACGGCGAGCGCGATGACCACCGGCGGTTCATCCTCTTCGCCCGCGGTGTGCTGCACCTCATGCAACACCTCCGCGAGGTGGAGGGGTGGCAGCCCGATGTGGTGCACTGCCACGACTGGCATGCCGCGCTGGTGGTGAACTACCTGCGCACCCGCTACGCCTACACGTTCGGCCACATCGCCACGGTGTTCACGATTCACAACCTGGCGTATCAGGGGCAGGTGGCCCCCGAGGTGCTGGGGCTCGCCGGGCTCGCCGATTTTGGCCTGATCGAGAACGGGATGGGCTCCGGGATCGCCGGCAGCTTCAACTGCATGGCCCGCGGCATTCAGTACGCCGACGTCGTCACGACGGTGAGCCCCACGTACGCCAACGAAATTCGCACGCCCGAGTACGGCGAGCGGCTCGACGGCCTGCTGCGCTGGCGGGGCGACCGGGTCGTGGGGATCCTGAACGGCATCGATACGCGCGCGTTCGATCCCGGCACCGACCGCGCGCTCACCGCGCACTATTCGGTGGACGCGGTGCATGCCAAGGCGGCCTGCAAGAGCGCGCTGCAGCGAGAAACCGGACTGGCGGTGGATTCCACGCGCCCGCTGCTGGGGGTGGTGTCGCGGTTGGTGAACCAGAAGGGGCTCGACCTGCTGCATGCCGCGCTGCCGTGGCTGGTGGAGCACACCGATGCGCAGCTGGTGTTGCTGGGCACCGGGCAGCGCGACCTCGAGGAGGCGTTCCGCCACGTGGCGGCGCGCGTGCCGGGTCGCATTGTGGCCCGGCTGACCTTCGATGCCGCCCTCGCGCAGCGTATCTACGCCGGCAGCGACGCGTTCCTCATGCCGTCACGCTTCGAACCGTGCGGACTCGGCCAGCTCATCGCGTTGCGCTACGGCTCGGTGCCGATCGTGCGAGCCACCGGAGGGCTCAATGACACCGTGCAGGAGGGGTACGAGGGGAACGGCTTCCGCTTTCACCCCTACGAGGTGCGCTACTTCACCGATGCGATCGGGCGCGCGCTGCAGGCATACCGCGATCCGGTCGGGTGGGCGCAGCTGCGCGCACGGGGCATGCGCGAGGATCACTCCTGGACGCGCGCGGCCGACGATTACGGCCGCGTGTACGCCTGGGCGCAGCGGCTGCGGCGGGGCTGAGCGCCGTCAGTCTTCGAGCAGCGCGCGCGTGGCCGCATGCTGCGGCGCCTCGAGCACGGTGCGCGCCGGCCCCTCTTCCACCACGTTGCCGTCGGCAAGGACCACCACGCGGTCGGCGTCCTTGGCGAACGCGAGGTCATGCGTGGTCACGAGCAGGCCACGCCCGGCCTGCGCCAGCGCGCGCAGGGAATCGGCGAGCGCCCCCCGTCGCGCGGGGTCGAGGGCCGCGGTGGGTTCATCCATCAGCAGCACCGGCGGATCGAGCGCCAGCGCGCGGGCGATCGCCACGCGTTGCGCTTCGCCGCCCGAGATCTGACTTGGAAACGCGTCGGCGCGGTGGGCCACGCCCAGCAGCTCCAGCAGGCGCATGGCTTCGCGCGCGGCGGCCTCGGGCGCGACGCGTGCGGCATGGATGGGGGCGAGCGTGATGTTGTCGCGCACCGAGAGGTGCGTGAAGAGCGCGTGCTGCTGAAACACCATCCCCACCTGTCGCCGCAACGCCCGCAGCTGCGACTCACGCGGGACCGGCCCGGGGCGCAGGGTGGCGTCGCCCACGGTAATCTGCCCCTCGTGGAACGCTTCAAGCGCGACGGCGGCGCGCAGGATCGTACTCTTGCCGGCGCCGGACACACCCATGAGCGCGACGATCTCCCCCGCGGCCACACGCAGCGACACGCCGCGCAGCACCTCGCGGGGCCCCCGCCGCAGGCGCAGCGCGTCCACGTGCAGCACGGTGGTCCCCTGGGCGACGGTCATGCCGCACTCCATCGCGCTTCCAGCGCGCGCGCCAGGCGCGACAGGGGCAGCGACAACGCCAGGTAGAACAGCGCGCACAACGCCCCCGGAATGGCCCACGACCCGACGTTCGTGGCATAGATCGCGGTCTGCTTCGTGAGCTCCACCACCGTGATGACACTCACCAGCGACGAATCCTTGAGCAGCGCCACGAAATCATTCGTCATCGGCGCCAGCGCCAGGCGAAACGCCTGCGGCCCGCGCACCAACCGGAAGATCTGCCACTCCCCCAGCCCCAACGTCCGCGCCGCTTCGAGCTGCGCGCGCGGAATGGCGAGCAACGCCGAGCGATAGATCTCCGACTCGTACGCCGCGTAATTGAGCCCCAGGCCAATGATGGCGGCCAAGAGCGCCGGCAGCTTGATGACGCTGCTCAGCCCATAGTAGAGCACGAACAGCTGCAGCAGCACCGGCGTCCCCCGCACGATCTCGACGTAGGTCGTTAGCACCGCCCGCGGCAGCGCCCCACCATAGACCCGCCCCGCCGCAATCGCCGCCCCGCATCCCACCGCGAGCAGCATCGCCGCGACGGAGATAACGAGCGTCAGCCCCGTTCCGCGCAGCAACGCCGGCAGGTACGTCCCAATCGAAGCCGTTCCCGCCGTACGAGCTTCCGCAGTTCCAGCTTCCGCCGTCCCAGCTTCCGCCGTACGGGCTTCCGCCATCCCCACCCGCCGCACATACGCCGCCTGCCCCGCATCCCACACCTGCCACTCCCGAAACACCCGCTCCAACCGGCCATCGCGCATCGCCGCCCGCAGCACCGCATCCGCCGAGTCGCGCAGCAGCGAATCGCGCCGCGCGAACACCGCCACGTAATGCCCGAGCGCAATCGGCACCGGCTGAATCACGAAGCCCCCCGTGCGCCGGAGCGCACGCTCGGCGATCACATGATCGAGCAGCACGGCATCCACGCGCCCTTCGGCGAGATCGGTATAGGGGTGCACGTCGTCGTCGTACGACACCGGCACCAGGCCGTGCGTACGCTCGGCGTCGAGCAGCAGCTGATAGGCGCCGGTCGAGCCGAGGGTGGCCACCCGCTTGCCCCGCAGATCGGCGAGCGCGTGATAGCGCGACGAGTCGGCCGCGCGCACCGCGAGCACCTGCCGGAACTCGAAGTAGGGGAGCGACACCGCAAAGCGCGCCCGCAGCGCCGGCGTGTCCTCGAGCCCCGAGAGCCCCACGTCGAAGTCGCCGCGCTCCACCGACTGCGCGATCGAGGCCCACGCCACCTGCGTGAACTGCGGGGTGCGGCCAAGGCCGGCCGCGAGGAACCGCGCAATCTCGACGTCGAAGCCCCGCAGCTTGGAGGGATCCTGCGGATCGGCCTCAACAAACGGGGCGCCCCCCTCGGCGTCGCCGCCCCAGCGCAGCACGCGCGATGGCGGACCCGCCGGCGGACGCTCGCGACCGCAGGCGGTGAGGAGAAGGAGGAGGAGGACGAAGCGGCGCACTACTCAGTGTATCGCCAATCGGCGCTCGGTGTTCGGACAACTCAAATCGGAGCTCGGTGTTCGGACAACTATGGACCGTGGGAGTCGGGATGCTGGTCGGACAATCGGGGTCGGCTTGCCGGGGGCGAGGGCGTGCTGCGCTCCGTTGATCAGGCAGTGTGTGAGAGGTACGGAGCGACGCGCGCACAGCGCCGCGCACGGAGCGCAGCAGGCGCTCGCCCCGGGCAAGCCGACCCCCACCTCCGAGCCCGATCCCGACTCCCACCGTCCATAGATGTCCGTAGACCGACCTCCGAGTCCCTCTGACCTCAGAATCCCCTCAGTCGCCCAGTCGCCGATCTCCCACCAGGTACCCCCGCACGTAGTCGCCTACCGCTTCCGCCAGCGGTGTCACCGGCGCCGCATAGCCCGCGGCGCGCAGCTTCGCGATGTCGGCCTGCGTGTGGTACTGGTACTTGGCGCGGATGCTCTCCGGCATGTCGATGAACGACACCTGCGGCGTGCGCCCCATCGCGGCGAAGAGGGCGCCGGTGAGGTCGAGCCACGTATGCGCCTGGCCGCTGCCGATGTTGAACAGGCCGTTCGCGTGGGGGGTCATGGCGAGGTGCAGCGTCATCGCGATGGCGTCCTTGATGTACAGGAAGTCGCGCTGCTGTTCGCCGTCGCGGTAGTCGGGGCGATGACTCTTGAAGAGCTGCACCCCGCCCGTCTGCTCGATCTGGCCGTACGCCTTGTGCACCAGCGAGCGCATGTCGCCCTTATGCGCCTCGTTGGGGCCATAGACGTTGAAGTACTTGAGGCCCACCAGCTGGCGCAGGATGCCAGCGCGGGCGGCGTACTGATCAAACAGGTGCTTCGAGTAGCCGTAGGCGTTGAGCGGGCGGAGGCGGCTCAGGGCCTCGGTGCTCTCGTCCTGATCGGCCATGCCGGCGGTGCCGTCGCCATAGGTCGCGGCGCTCGAGGCGTACACAAAGCGGACGCCGCGGACGAGGGCCCAGTGCGCGAGGTCCTTGGTGAACTCGAAGTTGTTCTTGGCGAGGAAGGTCGCGTCGCGCTCGGTGGTGGCCGAGCAGGCCCCGAGGTGCAAGATCAGGTCAAAACGACCGAGGCTGTCGAATTCGAGGCGGGCGAGCAGGTCGTCGGCCTCGAGATAGTCCTCGAAGCGGAGCGGCACGAGATTCCGCCACTTCTCGTCGGTGCCGAGTCGATCGGTCAGAACGACCTTTTCGATCCCCAGCTGGTTCAGCGCCCAGACGAGGGCGCTGCCGATGAATCCGGCGCCGCCGGTGACCAGCACCCGCTGCGGCAGGCGCGGCGGGGCGGCCGGGAGGGGCAGCGGCGACACGGCGGGTGACGAACCGGCGAGTGTTTCAGACATGAGGATGGGAGAAAGTCGAAATACACCAGCACGTTACCGGAAGGTAGCCGTGTGGCGTAAACGCGGGATCCGCTGTTCTTTGTTGCAATCCTAACCGTGATGCCCCGGTTCGCCGGTCGCGCGGCTCTGGACGTCCCTCCCTGCAGTGCCGTGCTGGCCTCCCTCGGCCGACTCCACAGGTCCGGTTGCTCCGGCCCGGCGGCACGCATTGCCCACCGCTCGTCACACCCGGTTCCCTTCATGCTGAAGACCAGATCCCTCCCGGTGCTGATAAGCTCCCTCCTCTTCGCGGCGCAGGCGTTTGCCCAGCAGCCGAAGACCGTGACCGGGAAGGTCACGTCCGATGCTGGACAGCCGCTTGCGGGTGTGTCCATCGTCGTGAAGGGGACGGAGACGCGCAGCATCTCTGCCCAGAATGGTGACTACAACATCCGCGCGGCCGTCGGCCAGGTGCTGCAGTATCGCCTGATCGGCTACGCGCCCGCGGAGCGCACCGTGGGCGAGGCCAACTCCATCAGCGTGTCGCTCGAGAAGTCGGCGACCAACCTCGACGCCGTCGTCGTCACGGCCCTCGGCCAGACCGCGGTGAAGCGGTCGCTGGGCACCGCCCAGCAGACGGTCGTCGGCCCCGACCTCGCGCAGACCGGCCGCGAGAACTTCATCAACGCGCTGCAGGGCCGTGTGGCCGGCGTGGAAGTGACGAGCTCCTCGGGTGTGCCGGGCGCGTCGACCTCCATCACCATCCGCGGTGTCTCGTCCATCTCCGGCAGCAACCAGCCGCTGATGATCATCGACGGCCTGCCGATGGACAACAAGACGCTCAACACGGGCGTGCTGGGCTCCGACGCGCCGGGTTCGGCGACGGCGTTCAGCAACCGCGGCGTGGACTTCACGAACCGTGGCGCCGACATCAATCCGGAAGACATCGAGACGCTCGTCGTCCTCAAGGGTCCGGAAGCCGCTGCGCTCTACGGCATCGACGCGGCCAATGGCGCGATCGTGATCACCACCAAACGCGGCAAGCCGGGCACCGGGACGCTCGAGTACAGCAACAATATCCGCCTTGACCGAACACGTGCGACTCCGGAGGTGCAGAACACCTACGGATTGACCCCAAATTCGACCGTCGGTTTCCAGTACTTTGGCGGGCCGTACGCGGCTGGAACGCAGTTCTACGACAACATCGATGGCTTCTTTAAGCCGGCGGTTTCGCAGCAGCACAATTTGGCGCTATCTGGTGGCACGGCCGACAACAAGGTTAGCTACCGCATCGCCGCCAGCGGCATTCAGCAAGGTTCGGTAGTCCCAAAGGCGGGGTTGGATCGCGTGAATCTGACCGGAGCGACCACAGCGCAGGTCACTAAGTGGCTCAAGAGTGACCTGACCATGAACTACTCGAATCAGACCAACGATCAGGTGCTTAAGGGCGATGGCGGTCCACTGATCGGCCTACTTCTCTGGCCGCAGACCGACAAGGCGAGCGATTGGCTGACGCCCGCGGGCACCCGCCGCCGCATCACGACCCTCACGCAGAGTGCCGAGACGGACAACCCCTACTTCTCGGTCAACAAGAACAAGGTGAACGCGAAGACGGGTCGTCTGATCGCTAATATCGGCTTCACGATCACGCCGTTCAGCTGGGGCAGCATCAAGTCGAACATCGGCTCCGACAGCTACACGAACGAGAATACGATTCTGCGTCATCCCGAGTCGGCCGCCGGTTTCAGCAACAACGGTATCCTCGACCTGGCGACCGATGTCGTGCGCAACTTCAACGTGCAGAACCTCTTCAACGTCAATCGACGCACGCTGTGGAATGGGCTGACGGTGGAAGGGCTCGTGGGCCAGAGCCTGCAGGACGCGCGCTCGCAGACGACGGGCGACGTCGGGCGTGACTTCTACGACCTCAACTTCATTTCGATCAACAACACCGACCCCACGAAGCGCTTCTCGCGGACCACGCTCTCGCAGCGCCGACTGGTAAGTGCCTTCGGGCAGGCGACGTTCGGCTACAACGACTACCTCTTCGCCACGATCACCGGCCGCAACGACTGGACGTCGACGATTCCGGTGGAGCGGAACTCGTTCTTCTATCCTTCGATCAACTCGTCGTTCATCGCGACCGACGCGCTCCCGTTCCTCCGCACCTACTTCACGTCGCTCAAGCTGCGTGGTGGCTACGCCGAGGTGGGTAAGGATGCGCGCCCGTACGCGTATCGCCCGAGCCTCGAGTCCAAGACGACGACGGGCGGCGGCTACGGCTACGGCTTCACCGGTCCGAACCTCGGCCTGAAGCCCGAGTTCAAGGTGTCGCGTGAGTTCGGCGCCGAAATGAGCTTCCTGCAGGATCGCCTCGGCCTCGACATCACGACCTACAAGTCGGAAACGCGCGACCAGATCGTGAACGACATCCGTGGCTCGTACGGCACGGGCTTCATTCTCTTCAACCTCAACGGCGCCAAGACGCGCAACAACGGCACCGAGGTCATGCTCCGCGGCACGCCACTGCTGAAGCCGAACTTCAGCTGGGACGTGATGGTCAACGTGGACAAGACGCGCGGCAAGACGATCGCGCTGCCGAACGCGCTGCCGGAATCGTATGTGTCCGACACGTGGCTCTTCGGCAACGTGCGCAACGGTACGGCGCCGGGTCAGTCGACGCGCTCGCTCACCGGTTTCTTCTACCTGCGCAACAGCGCAGGTGACCTGCTCATCGATCCGACGACCGGTCTGCCGATTCGTTCGTCGGTGTTCATCGCGGGCCCCGGCAAGGGCTACGATCGCCAGCCCGATTGGACGATGGGCGTCACGAACACGTTCAAGTACAGGCGCTTCAGTCTCAACTTCCTGATCGACATCCGGAAGGGCGGTGATGTATTCAACGCCACCGAGCAGTTCCTCACCGCACGTGGACTTTCGAAGCGGACGCTCGATCGCGAGCAGCCGCGCGTCATTGCCGGCGTGCTCCGTGACGGCAAGGAAAACTCGGCCACGCCGACCAAGAACACTATCGTGGTGATTCCGCAGGTCCAGCCGACGTTCTACACCAATATTTCGGAAGAGCTATTTATCGAAAAGGACATCAATTGGGTGCGTCTCAAGGACATCACTCTGCGTTACACGCTGCCGCCCAAGATCATCGGCGCGCGCAGTGCGAGCATCTTCGTGACGGGCACGGATCTCTTCCTCTTCACGAACTACTCCGGCCTCGACCCGATAGTGAACGGCAACACCGCAGCGGTGGGCGGCTCGGGCGCGGCTGGTATCGACTACGGCAACTTCCCGATGCCGCGTGGCTTGGCGTTCGGTCTCAAGGTGGGGTACTAAGACATGAAGAAACTCACCACGCTGCTTCTCGCCGGCTCGCTGGTGGCGACGTCAGGATGCGACAAGTTCCTGGACGTCAATACTAATCCGAATGCCCCGCAGGTCGTGGCGCCCAATCTGTATCTCGCGCCGATGCTGCACTGGATGGCCACGTCGCAGCAGCTCGATGGGGTCTGGTTTGGCCGCTACATGCAGGAGTGGACGCTGCCGTCCGGCTCGTCGACGCCCAATACGTGGGATCGCATGGGCTATGATGCCGGCACCGACCGCGGCGCACAGCTCTGGCGTGACGTGTACTGGAGCATGGGGCAGAACCTCGTTGACATGATGGCCAAGTCGCAGGCGGAGCAGCGATATGACCTGCTCGGCCTAGGCTACACGATCAAGGCGTGGGGCTGGCTCATGCTCACGCAGATGCACGGTGAACTAATCATCAAGCAGGCTATCGATCAGAATCGTTTCTCGTTCGACTACGACTCACAGGAGTTCGCGTATCAGGAGGTATTCCGACTCCTCGATTCGGCGGTCGTCAACCTCTCGCGCACGGACGGGGCGGTCAGCGCCACGTACATGGCGCGCGGTGACAAGGTCTACGGCGGCGACCGGACCAAGTGGCTCAAGTTCGCGTGGGGACTGCGCGCCATGGCGCTCAATCACTTCTCGAACAAGGCGACGTACAATCCGGCTGACGTGATTGCGGCGGTCGACAAGTCGTTTGCAGGCAGTGCGGACGACGCGCTCATTCAGTACACGAACGTCAGTCCGGATCTGGCGGATGCCAATCCGCTCGGTTGGGCCCGCAACAACATCCGTTCCCATCGGCAGACGCAGTTCGTGTTGAACCTGCTCAACGGCACCTCGCTCGGCACGCCCGACCCGAGGCTGTCGCGAATGCTGGCACCGAGCCCGGACGGGCAGTACCGCGGGTGGGATATCAACAGTGGCCTGTCGGGCTTCACCACCGCGCAGCTGCCGAACAATTTCTTCGGCAATGTCGGCACGGCGGGCGGCGCAGGACAGCCGTCGCGCTACCTGTTCGATGACAAGAGCCGCATGCCCATCATGACGTATGCGCAGCTGCAGTTCATCAAGGCCGAGGCGGCTTACAAGGCGGGGCAGCTGTCGACGGCGCTGCAGGCGTACACCAACGGCGTGTCAGCGCACATCGACTTCGTGAACGCGCGTAACCTCGACAACGCCCAGGCCGTCACGCAGATCAGCGCGGCGGAAAAGGCGGCCTTCCTCACGGATCCCAAGATCATTCCGACGAACCCGTCGAGCCTGACGCTCACGATGATCATGTCGCAGAAGTACATCGCGCAGTGGGCCTGGTCGCATGTCGAGCTGTGGTCGGACATGCGTCGCTACAACTACACCGGGCTCGACCCGAAGACGGGGCAGCAGGTATACCCGGGCTTCACGCCCCCCACCAACCTGTTCGTGGACAACAGCGCGAAGATCGTGCAGCGCATGCGCCCGCGATACAACTCTGAATACGTGTGGAATCGCGCTGGTCTTGATGCGATCGGCGGTCTGGCCACCGACTACCATACCAAGCCGTTGTGGATCTTCCAGCCGTGATGACCATGCAGACACGATCACTCATCCTTGCGATCACCGGCGCCCTGACTCTGGGCGCATGCGACAAGAACGCGGTGCAGGAAATCGCCGCGCCCACGGCCGGCGCCAAGGTCAAGTTCTTCAACTTTGGCATCAATGCACCGGGCGTGAACTTCTACGCCAATGATGCCAAGGTTACGGCAGTGGGCTCCACCACGGGCTTCGAAGCCACGACCGGCGTGACGTACGGGAATGCCGGGAACGGTGCTTTCTACTCCGATCTGCCGGCTGGCGCCTACACGTTCACCGGGAAGATCGCCGCGACGATCGACAAGGACCTCGCGGTCTCTCGAATCACGGCAACACTCGAGAGCGGCAAGTCCTACTCGGTGTACATGAGTGGGTTCTACGACGCCACGGCCAAGACCGTCGAAGGATTCGTCGTCACCGACGACTATCCGGCGACGTTCGATTACAGCCAGGCGCTCGTACGGTTCGTCAACGCGAGCCCGAACTCCAGCCCGATGACACTGTATGCAACGAATACCACCACGAATGCCGAGTCGGCAGTCGGGGCGGCCGCGGCCTACAAGTCGGCGGCCGCGTTTACCGCGGTGCCAAGCGGCATTTACAACTTGAATGCGCGGGTAGCTGGGTCAAGCACAAACGTCTTCGCCCGGTCGAACGTAACTTTCTTGGCCGGTCGTGTTTACACTATTGGCGCTCGAGGCGATGCGACCGTATCGACCACCGGTACCGCGACGAACCGAGCTTTCCTAGATAATACTCTCAATCGGTGATTCACTCCGTATTGCTGAACGCCCTCCGCTCAATTTCAGCGGAGGGCGTTCACTGTTCCTACGCTTGCCCACTCAAGTTTCGGTGTCGATTTAATACGGGCCGAAGCAATCGTACTCTGTGCTGGATGCGTTTACCTCCAGCATCGCGCTGTGTGTACCTCCGGTTCCATCGGTCACCACAGCAGAGATCAGCTTGCCTCCGTTGATATTGTCGTACGAAACCACGAAGTAGTCACTGCCGGCCTCGTGAACTGACCCCGTGCTCGTAGATAATGCGATGGAGGTTACGCCTCCCGGGAACCGTCCAGTCGTTACTGCTGTGTATCGTAGGCGGCATTGGCTGCCCGAATTCGCGTCGGTGTACCCAGTTATGATCACATTTGGCGGACCGCAAGAAGGACCGCCGGACGATGCGCTCACCCCGAGCGAGTCTGTCTTGAAACGATTGAAGCCGTCGTACACCGCTCCGATGATCCACTTATTGACGCCGATATCCTCACATGGAATCGAGAAGCCATAAGTTGAGGTGTAACTTGCCGCTTGAGTGTACGAGCACGCGCCCCCGCTTGAGCGAATGCAGAACGCGTAACGAGCGGGAACATCGGGAGGCCAGCGACCGGAGGAGCTCGCGCTAATCTGATAGCCTACTTCGCCATAGAGCGGGCCACTGCCAACACGCGACAAGGATATGTTCAAGCTTGGTGCAGCTGAAAATGACTTGGTGTAGATGAACTTGAGATAGCGCGCAAAGCTGTCAACGCTACCGTCAGCGTTCCGATTCGAACACCAGTTAAGGGCCGGGAGCTTGCCACTCATGGTACACATGCTCCAAGCCCACAGATATCCGTTAAACCGCTGGGTCTGCCAACCGTCAACCGACAACGTGTGAAGCCCCGCGGCGGTATAGAGGGAATACGAGGATGACGTGTTGCTCAAGAGGAACTTCGCTGAGTCGACCACTACCGGACAGATACTAAGCGGAGTGCTGCACGCGTACTCAAAGGTGCCCGCGACAACCGTAGAATCATGGGGAAAGTAAACGGAGGTGTTCCCACTCCCCGAGTTTCCCCATCCTATCGCAATGTCCTTGCTGAAGGGTGAGAACCCGGTGCTGGCATTGGCGAATTCCACTGATGAGCTAGCCACTTGCGTTGCTTCGGCTTGGTATACCTCCGTTCGCCTCGATATTGCTGGCTCAGCGACGCTGATTACGTCTCGACAAGCACTCGTGAGGCCTACGGTAGAGAGGGCTGCGGCCAGCAATCCGATGCGTCTTGTACTGCGTTTCATAATTCCCTCCGTGGGTGAGAAATCACGATCGAGTCGGGGTCTTTGGAGCCGAACTGAGCTCTCATGACACGCCGTCGATCGCATCGCCCACGTTACGTCTATCGACCAACTCGGCAATTAGCAGTAGTAATAGGAGCTGCAGGTCGCTTTGATGAGAAAAGTGTGTGTGTGACCTGCGATACTTGACTGCGCTCTAGCAGAACGCAACTCTCTGTCTGTTCAATTTGTTCTTGTTGCCAAATCCACCACTGAAATGCTGAATCGCCATTCTTGCGAGACTGCCTACACTCGTGATCTTGAGCAAGTGTTCGCGACGCAAAGGTGGTGCCGTCTCTGCTCGATTTATGGTTTATCGACGCGGGAGCGCGAGATGGCGGAGCTTATCGTCCGAGGCCTATCGTCGAGGCAAATCGCGGCGGTATTCGATTGTTCTGTTGCAAATGTCACTGCGATCCGCACTCGCGTGTATCGCAAGTTAGCGGTTAGGGGCGGAGCGGAGGCGATCGGCCTCCTCCTTTGTAGGCTGCTCGTTGAGGAGTAGCGGATTACGTCCGTCTCTTGCGTCGTTTTACGCCGCCGCGCAGCAAACACTTCGAAGCGCCTCAGGCGATAATTTACTTTGCGAGTGCTCAGATTGGACTCGCCTCAACTTCGATCGTGTCCTTCATCCGAACGCGGTGATATGGCGATCGGGTCGAAGCGCTCGTGCTGGGGGAAGGTGAACGGTCCTCTGAGCAACAAGCAAGACTCCAGAGGTGCGCCTCGATAGGATCTCCAGTATTTTGGCGCGATGCTGTCCAAGTTGGGGACCGCGACAGATCGGTCGTTCCCCGATGACGCTTTCAAACGCTAAGCGAAACTTCGTTTGGCCGGAGCGGTCCCCGATGCTTCGCGCCGCCGGGGGTGCGTATGTTGCAGCAGAATCCTCGAACGGGAGGCAATGTGGGGAAGCAATGGGTCGCGATGGCCGCGGTGTGCGCGGGCGCCGTGGGGCTCACTCGCTGTGGGCTGTTCGGCGCGGGCGACTGCCTCCTGACGGTGGGGCCGATGCTGACGGTGGAGATCCGCGATGCGAACGGGCGGGCCCAGGGCGTGGGGAGCACCGTCACGCTCGTGGACGGCGATGCGCGCTACCCGCAGACGCTCCGCGAGGACTCGCTGCGCGTGACGTACTTTCAAACCGCGGGCGCCTCGGTGGTGGATGTGGTGGTCTCCAAACCGTTCTACCAGGACGCGGTTGTGCGGAAGGTGCGCGTCAGCCGGAACGCCTGCCGCGCGGGCGACAAGCCGCCGGCCACGCTGCCCGTCGTACTCACCCTCGCGCCTGGGGCGCCGGCCGTTCGCTCGGCGCATCTGCTGCCGCCGCGGATCCTGCTCGATCGAGAGCCATACACCACCGCCTACACCTTCACACCCGTGGTCGATGCCACGCCGGGGATCTCCACCGCGGTGCGCTGGCGTCTCGATGGCGACACGAGTGGCGTTTCGCTCGATGCGCAGACCGGCACCGTGCGCTATCGTTGTCAGCGCACGAGTACCTATCCCACCCTGCAGGCGATCGCGCTCGCCGACACCACTATCGTGGCCACGGCGGCGCTCGCCATTCAGGGGCACCCGGCGGCTCCCAACGATCCGCCCTGCAGCTGATCGCCGCTCCCCACGCCTACCCGTACGCCGATGCCCCCGGTCATTCCTGCGCAGACGTTCGACGTCCCCCACGAGATGACCACCACCGGCTTCGACCTCGCCGGGTATCGTATCGTGATGAACCTGGGCGTGGTACGCGGGGTGGTCGTCCGCTCACGCTCCGTCTTCGGCACGATTGGCGCCAGCTTCCAGACCATTCTGGGCGGCAACATCTCGCTGTTCACGGAGCTCGCGGAGCGCACGCGCGCGCAGGCCTTCGAAACGATGCTGCATCAGGCGCACCTCGCCGGCGCCAACGCGGTGATCGGGGTGCGCTACGATGCCAATGAGCTCATGAGCGGTGTGACCGAAGTGCTCTGCTACGGCACCGCGGTGCGCGTCGAAGAGGCGTGAACGCCCCGGCGAAGGATCCGATGCACGGGATGACCCTGCAGGCCATCCTCGAGCATCTCGTGGATCGCTACGGATGGGACGGGCTCGGGCAGCGCATCGAGATCCGCTGCTTCACGCACGACCCGAGCATCACCAGCTCGCTCAAGTTCCTGCGCAAGACGCCGTGGGCGTGCGCCAAGGTCGAGTCGCTATACCGGCACTCGGCGGCGCATCCACGCAAGGCGGCGAGGCCCGCCGAGCCTCCCGCCGCCGACTAGCGGCCGCGCCGTCGCGCCTCCGACGCCCACCACGCGTCGGCGGTGCGAACCACCAGCGGCCGCACGCCAGGCCGCGCACGCAGATGGGCGGTCACGCGCGCGGTGTGCGTGGCGTACACATCTTCCGGCGACGTTCGGGGCGCGAGCCAGCGCACGTCGCGCAGGGACGGCAGCGACGGGGCCCCATCGGCGGGCCCATTGCTCGTGTGGACGAGCGTGCCATCGGTGCACGCCGTTGTACACGCCACCACCGGCCGCGGGAGCGTGCCAAGCAGGGTATGCGTCACGCGGCGCGCGAATCCCTGCAGCTGCGGCGCCGAGAGCGACACGGTCACGGTGCCATCGCGCGAGACGAGCGCGCGCACGAGCAGTGGCTGCCACGTGTGGTCACACGCATCGGCGGGCGCGTCGTAGTCACCGAGATGCCGAAAGCCATAGGCTTCGAAGCGTCGCCGCACGCGATCGTACCACGCGAGATCGAGATGCGCGAACGCCGCCGGATCGGCCGGAATAAACGGCGCGAGCTGCCCCATGTCTGGTCCGATCGCCGTGTGATCACGGGGCTCGAGATCCGGGATGGCGTCGATCGGCTCAGGGCGTGGCGTCATGGCGAGCGGTGAGGGCGGGTGAACTCTCACCGAGGAGACGGATCCTATTCCTTGCCGTTACGTCCGCCGCCGGCATGAAGGGTCACGAACCGGCCGGGTGCGGCCTCGGCGCGTGACGCAGGTTACACGACGCGTACGCCCACGACAGGAGCGCGGCACTCCACACTGCCACCGGGATCCACGGCATGAGGGTATCGACCACCGCGAGCGCGGGGACGGTGGCGAGTCCGCTCCGATCGGCGAGCCAGCCAACCGCCACGGCGCCGCTGGCCGCGCCGAGCCCCACGCGGAGGTGGGCATAGGCGGCTGGCGCCCGGCGAAGCACCACGATCAACGCCGGCATCACCACCGCGACGATCGCCACCTGCATGAGCTCAATGCCGCCGTTGAACGCGAGCAGCGCCTGCGCCTGCTGCCACGCCGAGAGCCCCGCCCCATCAAGACTCGCGGCGAACGCGAGGCCGTGCACCAGTCCGAAGCCCACCGCCATGGCGAGTTCCGCGCGGGCGAAGAGCGGGCGGATGGCGTGCACGGCCGCGACGACGATCGTGGCGGCCACCGCGACCTCGACCCAAGTCGACGGGGCGTGCACGACGCCGAGGCTGCCCAACGCCAGAGTGACACTGTGGCCCACGGTGAAGCCGGTCACCACGCGCACCACGCCCCGCCATGCCTCGCGCAGCGGCAGCGCCTCGCGCCAACGCTGCGCCCGCACGCGCAACGGGGCGACGAGGATGAGCAGCAGCAGGAAGAGCAGGTGATCACTCCCGTCGGCAATGTGCCGCGTCCCCGCGGCCACGAGGCTGCCGATGGCGCCCCCGACCCGCGGGGCGGGGAGCGCAATGTCGAGTTGGTGCATCGGCGCGCGGAGCTCTCCGAGGAGCCGCGGCGGTTGCGCCGCCTGGCCGGCCGCCCAGTCGTTGCGCAGCATGACCTCGACCCGATGCGTGCGCACTTCATGCAGCACCGCGTCGTACAGCAACGTGAACCGACGAGCATCCATGCCGACGGGGGCCCGCAGCGTGAGATCGGCCACGAGCTCTGCGCGTCGATCGGTCCCGAGCACCGAGAGCACCGGGCGCTCCACCAACCAGCCGACGTTGGCGGTGCGTGCCCCGACGTGCTGCAGGAGGTAGCGGGTGAGCATCTCGCCATCCCGTGCCAGGAGCTGCGTCGGATGATCCGCGAGCGGACGCCCCACCGCGAACTCGAGGCGATTGAGCGGAATGTGCAGCAGCAGATGCACACCGCCCGGCATCACGTCGATCCATGCGCGGGTCTCGGGCAGGGGATGGGCCGCGGCCGTCGCTGGCGCGGCCAGGAGCGCCGCGGCCAGCGACCAACGACGGAGGTGCTTACTGACAGGCGCCACCATAATCCCCGACCTTGTCGCGCCAGATGGTATGGAAATGGATGTCGCTGTTGAAGATGATCCCGCGCTGCACCGAGAACTCGATCCACACGCGTGGCCCGTCGATGCGGAAGTAGTTGCCGTTGGTGGTCACGGTGCCGCTGCCAGCATAGGCCACGTATGTGCTGGCGAGCGACGTGGCGCTCAGATAGTTGCCCAGCAGTTCGTTGGCGTATTCGTTGGCCTGGGTGTTGACGTAGGCGGTGATCACCGCCTGCACCAGCGTCTGATCCGCGGCGGAGAGCGTGGTGTAGAGCGCACCGCGCTCCGTCACGCTGGCGTAGGCGCGCGGGCAGGTGTTGTCGATGCCGCCGCTGCCATTCGCGCCGAAGAGCAGATCGGCGTAGGTCCCGGTCAGCTTGGTCGCCGGATACGCCACCAGGGCCGTGCCCAGTGCGGCCATCGCCGTTCGCTGCGCAAGCATCGGATCGTAGCTCACACCGCCCTGCGTGAAGGCTCCCTTCGGCTCGACACCCAGGAAGAGCGGGGTCGGGCTCTTGTAGGTCCCGTTGAAGGCGAGATTGAACGTGAGGTGATGCCCGGTGAGTTGCAGCATCCAGAAGCTGCTGGCCGATGGTGTGCCCAGAATGACGAGGTAGAACTGACCATTGCCATAGGAGCTCCCACCGCCGTTCGCGGCGAGGTAGTCATCGGCCGCCTGCATCCCCACATGCAACGTGTTGCCGGCGGTGCTGAGGGCCGTTGTGATGAGCGTGCGGGCCGCGGCTTGCTGGGTGGTGGAGAGGCTGCCCCAGCTGATGCCGTTCCGGGCCGAGAGTGCCGCAGGCAGGTTGGACCAGCGCCGCGCCGAGGCCACACTGAAGTCGATCTTGGCGGTCGTCTGCTGGCTCGTGCTCAGCGTGGCGAGGAACGCATTCGCTGCCGCGGTGGCCTGCGCACTCAAGCCGCTGCCGCTGCTCGTCGTGACCGTGAGGCTCGCCACTGCGCTGGTGGTGCTGCCGGCGCTGTTCGACACCACGACGTCATAGTTGCCGGCGTCGGTGGTGGCCGCGCTGACGATGGTATACGTCGTGCCGGTGGCGCCACCGATCGCGCTGCTGTTCTTGCGCCATTGATACGTGAGCGGTGCCGTCCCGCTGGCCGTGACGCTGAACGTAACGGAGGAGCCCACCGCCACTGATTGTGAGACCGGGGCCGTCACGATCGTGGGCGCGCTCGACCCGCCGGTGACGGTGAGGGTGGCCGCGCTGCTCGTGACACTGCCGGCGCTGTTGCTCACCACCACGTCGTAGCTGCCGGCCTGGCTGGTGGCCACGGCGGCGATCGCATACGTCGCGCCAGTCGCGCCACTGACCGCGCTTCCATCCTTGCGCCACTGATAGCTGAGCGGCGCGCTCCCCGAGGCGCTCACGCTGAAGCTCGCGGCGCTGCCGACGGCGGCCGACACCGCGGTCGGCTGCGTCGTAATCGAGGGCGCGATCGCCGTGGTTGCTGTGCTACTCGTGCCACCACAAGCACCACTCGCCAAGACCAGCCACATCGCGGCGCCACCTGAATAGCGGGCCGCCCACATCGTACGCATCACGTTCGCGATCACTCGTGCTCACAGGGTCGGGGTTGGCGGAAAGACACGCGACGCGCGGTTCGGCCCTACCTGGGGGCGACAATCCCTGTCAGGGAACGCGCCGTGGCTGCGGGTGACGCGTTTGGGCGATAGCTTGCCGAGGTGACGACCTCTCATTCCACTTCCCGCGGCCTGCTCGCCTGGTGGCACGAAGGCACGCCGGCGGCGCAACGGGCGCTCATAGCGGCCGCGCTGGGCTGGGCACTCGACGCCTTCGACGTGATGCTCTTCTCGCTCACGTTGGCCGCCGTCATCAAGGAACTGGGCCTCACCAAGGTCCAGGCCGGTGTGCTGGGCTCCATTACGCTGCTGGGAGGCGCGGTCGGTGGCCTCTTCTTCGGCTGGGTGGCCGACAAGTTCGGCCGCACGCGCGCGCTCATGGGCAGCGTGCTGCTCTACTCGTGCTTCACCGCGCTCTGCGGCCTGTCGCAGACCTTCTGGCAGTTCGCCGCCTTCCGCGCGCTGCTGGGGCTCGGCATGGGCGGTGAGTGGGCCAGCGGCGCCGCGCTCGTCAGTGAATGGTGGCCCACGCATGTCCGCGGCCGCGCGCTGGCGTGGATGCAGAGCGCGTGGGCCATTGGCTTTGGGGCGGCGGCGCTCACGGTGAGCGTGGTGCTTCCCCGCTTTGGCTGGCGCGCCGTGTTCTTCGTGGGCGTGCTCCCCGCGCTGCTCGTGCTGTGGGTGCGCCGCAACGTCGAAGAACCCGAGCGGTGGGTGGCGCTCAAGGTCACGGAAAAGATGGGCGTCGCATCGGCCGCGGCGCGCGCGAGCGTGTTCGACATCTTCCGCGGAAAGATGCTGGGCCGCACCAGCGCGGTGACGTTCATGAACGCCTGCACGCTCTTTGGCTGGTGGGGGATGAACAGCTGGATCCCAGCGTACCTCTCGCTCCCCACCGAGCAGGGCGGCCTGGGCATGAGCGCCGCCACCGGCCCGCGCTTCGTGGCCTTCATGCAGCTCGGCATGTGGCTCGGCTACATCACGTTCGGTTACATCAGCGATGTCTTCAGTCGCAAGCGGGTCTACGTGACGTACCTCGTGGGCGCGAGTCTGCTGCTGCCGCTCTACGGTTCACTGACGAACCCGGTCTTCCTGTTGCTCCTCGGCCCGTTTGTGGCGTTCTTCGGTACGGGCTTTTACAGCGGCTTTGGTGCGGTGACGGCCGAGCTCTACCCCACCGCCATTCGCGCGAGCGCCCAGGGGTTCACGTACAACATCGGGCGCATCGCGAGCGCCGCCGCGCCGTTCACGGTGGGGTCGCTGGCAACGAGCCAGGGGTTCAGCGTGGCGTTCGCGGTGGCGGGCGCCGCGTACTTGCTTGCGGCCCTCACGTGGAGCGTGATTCCGAATACGCAGGGCGCCCAGCTGGACTGATCAACGGCCCTCAGTCCTTGCGTACCTGCGCCACCGTGTGCTTCAGCGTGACCTCGCTCCCGAAGAAGTACTGGTGCCCCTTCCGCTTCCCCTGCGGAATCGTCAGCATGTCCTTAAGCAGCGACATGAGCTCGATCTGTTGGGAGTCGAGTAGCTCCGCCGCGATCTCGGGCTGCTTCCAGAACAGCGCCCAGTAGGCGTCCTTCGCGTCCTTGGCTTTGGCGAGCGCTTCGGCGCTCGCGCGTCCACCGGGGACGTTGACCAGATACTCGGCGAGCGGGCGATAGATGGCGCGCACGCCTTCCGCGAACACCGAATCACGCTGGCGCAGCTTGGTAATCTGATCGGGGCGCAGGAAGAGCGAGTCGCCTTCGGAGACTACGGCACGATGGATGCTGCTCGTCTCGTCCAGATACTGTTTCATGAGGGAGTCGATGCCGCGGCGTTCGTAGCGGCCGTTCATCTTCACCGGCTCGAGCACCCGCCGCAGCGTCTGCACGTCGTAGTCCACGTGCAGACGGATCTGCATATCGATCGACACCCGGAACGGTTCGCGCCAGGTGGTGCGGCTCGGGCGTGTTTCGCCGAAACGCGGATTGACGTCGTAGCGGAACGCTCTGGCCGTCGCGTCGAAGCCGCGCGGAATGAGCAGCGTCGCATCGGGCGTGGCCACGCCGCCCCAGCCGCGCAGGTCACTGCCGTTGAAGAGCTGATCGAGTCCGCTCAGGATGTTGTTGGCAAAGACCGTCATGTTCACGCGGCTGCGCCATCCCTTGCTCGCGTAGTCCACCGGCGGCGACCAGGTGAGATTGAGCGTGCGTGTCCAGGGGCCGCGGCAGCCGTTGCGCGCGAGGGGATTGGCGATCGAGCTGGCGAGACACGCCTTGGCGATGTCGCTGCCGCTGGTCTGCAGGGCGCGCAGCCCCGCCGCGAGTGCGGCGTCGCTCGTGGTGGCGGGATTGGGCGCAAAGGCGCGATCGCCGCCGCGGCCATCGCCGTTCACGTCGCCTTGGACCGTCGGCGTAAAGGGCAGGCCACTCTGCAGGCGCGCGAAGACCGACAGCGTGCCGAACTTGCCCTGATGGCCCGCCTGCAACAGCCACACATGCCGCGCATCCGACCACGCTGGTGTCCACTCCACGGTGCGGGGATCGCCGCCGGCCGCGCCGTCGAAGCCACGGACCTGTCGATCGATGCGCTGCGCCGTGTAGTTCACCCCCCAGAATGGCCAATTGCGCCAGAAGCGACTGAACCGATCGGGGCCCACGCCGATCGTGAGCTGCGCGCCGCGCCCGCGGAGATCCGACTGCAGGACACCCACGCGACCGTACTCGGCGCTCCGGCGTGACTCCGCCGCCGACACCGCGCCACTGGCCGCGTCGATGGCACTGGGCGACACGAACACCGGCCGGTTGCCCTCGTTCGCCAGCGTGAAGCGTGATACGCCACTGAAGTTGGCGTCGATGGTGGACGCCTGATTGAGATCGTACGTCGCAAGCGCACTGGCGCGCACCATCATTTGCCAGCGCGTGGCGTTGTAGTCGAGATTCGCCCGCCAGCTGCGCGGCGCATCGTAGCCCCGACCGAGGAGCGTTACCGAAGGCGCGCGCTCGGCGAGCGGACCGCTCCCATCACGGCATTGCTGCGGACTCGACGCAGAACTCGCCAGGCTCCAGTTGCCCGGCGGTACCGCCGCGCCAATGCACGTCAGCGACAGCACGCTCCCGGCGAGCCCGGTCCGCGCGGCGGCATCGGCCACGGCATCAGGGCGCCACAGATCACGAAACTCACCAATGCCGCCGCGCAGCACCCCGGTGGGATAGCGGTACCAAGTGCCGTAGCCATTCATCGCGACGCCGCCGCCGTTGCGCTGCGACTTGTTGAAGGTGTAGCTGAAACCGACGCGCGGGCTCACGTGCACGGTGGGCGACACGCCGCCGGTGGTGAGGCCGAGTGCCTGCTCGAGGGCGCCGTTGCGAGCGGGGCTCGTGAGGAGACCATTGCCCTCGAGGCGCACACCATAGAGCAGGGAAAAGAACCGTGACGGGTTGTAGGTGTGCGAGACGGCGGCGGCGGTGTTCCAGCTCTGGCCGGATCGATCCGGGTTGACGAGGGTGCGCGTGTAGCTGCTGGGCCGATTCGCCGCGAGGTCCGCGAGTGAGGCGAAACTGTAGCGCCCGTTCACCGCCCCGCCACCTTCTTGGCTGAGGGCGTCCATGCGGCCCCAGGCGATCGCGCGCAGCTGATGACGGCGGCCGCGAATGTTGCGCTGGAACTCGTGATTGGCTTCGCCAGTCCAGCGCCACACATCCGACGCGGCGGCGCCATTGCCACCGAGCGCGACCGACGCGACGCCGGCATCCGATGCCGTGGCGTCGGCAAGCGTGCGGACGAGCAGATCCACGGCCGGTCGATCGGAATAGGGCGTCGTGCGCGCCAGCGTGCCACTCGCGTTGAGGCGTGATACGCGATACGTACTGAAGTTGGGGCCACTCCAGTGCCCCCGTGACCAGATTCCGCCCATCGCGCGATCGAGCCGGGCGACGCCACCCGACGGCGCGCTCAGCACGCCGACGCCCTCGTTGTCAGCACGCGATTCGTTGGCGTAGAGCGTCAGCGAATGCGAGCGGGCAGAGTCGCGCGTATCATCGAAACGGGCGATCGCGCTCAGCGCATCGCGGCGCACGCCACCAGCCGGGCTACCGAATGCGAGCGGCAATCCGCTCTGCGCGGCGAGCGTGCGGATGCGCTGCACGGAGTCCAGCGCGATGCCGGAGAGCTGATAGGCGAGCGGATCGGCATCGGTCAGATCAGGGCGGATGCGCGATTCACGCGACACATCCACGGCGACATTGTAGGTGAGGGCATTGCGAATGGCCTCCCCATCCATTCCCCCGGAGAGCTTCCAGTTGGTGTTCGGCGCGCCGAGGGCGCGACCAATCGCGTCGGTCGCCTGGAGTGCCGGGCCGTCGAACGTGGCGTAGATGTTGCGATTCTGAAAATCGCGCGAACCGCCACTGAGGCGGACATCGACGTTGGCGCCGGAAAACCCACCGCGCGTCGCATCGTACGTGGCCCCGGTGACGCGCGTGTTGACCCGCGCCGCGCGCGGCACACTGCCGGCGCCCATTGCCATGCCGTTGAGCGTGGTGAGATTGCTCGCGCTGCTCGCACCGAGCATCGAGAGGCCGCCGCCCACCATGGTCGCGCCCGGAATCGTACTGACGGTGGTCATGATGTTCCCGGCCATGCTGGGTGGCACGCCGCCCACCACGCCTTCGTTGAAGCGCTCACTGGAGCCCGCGTCCTGCAGGCTTGGCGACACACCGGTGTAGACGCGTTCCGGTTTACTCGCCGCGATCTTCACCGCGTCCAGCGACACCACATTGCTCGAGAGAGTGAAGTCGGCCACGAATTCCCGCTCGGAGCCCTGCCGCGTCACACGGCGCCGCGCTGGCTTGTAGCCGGTGGCCTGGATGGCCACGAGATAGTCGCCGGTGCCGTTCTCGAAGGTGATGCGATAGGTGCCGCTGTCGTTCGTGAAGCCCTGCTGTATGAGCCGATCGGGGCCCCGGGTAATGATCACGGTGGCGCCGCTGATCACGCGGCCGCTGTCGGAAGTGACGCGGCCGCGGAGGGTTTCGGCATTTTGGGCGCGCGCCGCTGACGCCAGCGTCAGCGAGGCAATGAGTACAAGGGATGGGACCAGACGCACAGGCTCACTCGAGGGCAGGGACTCGAGTGAGACAACGGAAGCGCCCGAAGCGTTGTGTCAGTGCGGCGAATCAGCAGTCAGCGACCCGATCAAACACCGCGCGGAGCTGATCGACAGCCCAGCGCAGATCCTCCTCGGCGATCACCAGCGGCGGCGACAGCCGGATCACCGTCCCGTGCGTCTCCTTGCACAGCACCCCGCGCTGCTGCAGCGCCTCGCACCACGGGCGCGCGGGTTCGTGCAGCTCGATGGCGCACATCAGGCCGCGGCCGCGTACCGCCTTGATCGCGGGGTGTGTGAGCGTGCGCAACTCGCCGAGCAGCCACGCGCCAAGCCGCGCCGAGCGCTCCACGAGCTGCTCGTCGTCGATGACCTGTAGGGCTTCGCAGGCCACGGCGCAGCCGAGGGGGTTGCCACCGTAGGTGCTGCCGTGGGAGCCGGGCTCGAAGAGGCCCAGGATGTCGGCGTCGGCGACGACCGCCGAGACCGGATACATGCCGCCCGACAGCGCCTTGCCGAGGATGTACACATCGGGGGTGACCTGCTCGTGATCGCAGGCGAACATCGCCCCCGTCCGGCCGAGACCCGTTTGGATTTCGTCGGCCATGAGCAGGATCCGGTGGTCGCTGCAGAGCGTGCGCAGCCCGGCGAGGAAGCCATCGGGTGGGAGGATCACGCCCGCTTCGCACTGGATCGGCTCCACGAGCACGGCGCAGGTCTCCGGGGTGATCGCGGCGCGCACAGCGTCGAGGTCACCGAACGGGACCAGCGTGAAGCCGGGCGCGAACGGACCGAAGTCGGCGCGATACGCGGGTTCGCTCGAGAAGCCCACGAGCGTGCTCGTGCGTCCGTGAAAGTTGCCGGTGAAGGCAATGATCTGCGCGCGATCGGCGGCGATGCCCTTCACGCGGTAGCCCCAACGCCGCGCGGCCTTGATGGCGGTCTCCACGGCTTCCGCGCCGGTGTTCATGGGCAGCACCATGTCTTTGCGGCACCGCGTCGCGAGCGCTTCGCAGAACGCGCCCAGCTGGTCGTTGCGGAACGCGCGCGAGGTCAGCGTCACCCGGTGCGCCTGCGCCACCATCGCGGCCACCAGGCGCGGATGCGCGTGCCCCTGATTCACCGCCGAGTACGCGCTCAGGCAATCGAGATAGCGCGTGCCATCCACATCCGTCACCCACGCGCCCTGCGCCTCCGCGATCACCAGATCCAGCGGATGGTAGTTGTGCGCACCCCAGCGCTCTTCCTGCGCGATCAGCTGTTCGGTACGGGACAGGAGGCTCGGCATACGACGCTCGCGGTCAGAGAATGTGGCGGCCGAAGGCGCTCGCGATCAGATCGGCGCACAGTTCGGCGGTGGCGTTGCGGTGGTCGAGAATCGGGTTGACCTCCACGAGGTCCATGGCGCGCATGGCGCCGCTGTCGTGGATGATCTCCATCGCGAGATGCGCTTCGCGGAGCGTGGCGCCGCCGCGCACGGGCGTGCCGACGCCGGGGGCCTCGCGAGGGTCCACCCAGTCGGCGTCGCACGAGACATGCACGCCGCCGGTTCCATTGGTGGCGATGGCGATGGCGTCGTCCATCACGGCGCGGAGGCCGCGTTCATCGATGTCGCGCATGGTGAAGGCGCGAATACCGAGCTCACGGATGGCGTGCTGTTCGGCCGCGTCGAGATCACGCAGCCCCACGTAGGCGAGATGCTGCGCCTGCACGGCCGGTTCATCGCCCGCCAGATGAATGAGACTTGGCGCCCCCATCCCGAGCAGATGCGCGACGGGCATGCCATGGATATTGCCGGAGAGGCTGGTCGCCGGCGTGTTCAGGTCGGCGTGTGCGTCGAGCCAGATGAGCCCCATGCGCTCGCCACGCTCACGCAGCGCGCAGGCGGTGCCGGCGGCCGACCCCGCGGCGAGCGAGTGGTCGCCGCCCAGCACGAGCGGCGTGACGCCCTGACGCACGGCGGTGGCGGTGCGCGTCGCCACCTCGGCGCAGACGGCGGCGATGGCGGCCAGACGTTCGTCGAACGCGTCGGCCACGGAGGCGCGGTCGGGGACGAGGACATTCCCGGTGTCGCGCACGTCGTAGCCGAGCCCCTGGAGCTGCTTGACCAGGCTCGAGAGGCGCATGGCTGATGGCCCCATGTCCACGCCGCGGCGGCTGGCGCCGAGGTCGAGGGGGACACCGATCAGCTCGATGATGCTGGGCAGGGGGGCGGGGCCGGAGATCGTCATGCCTCAAGGATCGGCACGACCGATGCCAGCAACAAGATCAATCAGTGCACAGAACTGCGCGATCTATCTAGCAAAAAGTCAGGCAAAAGTGTCATATTGCGCACCATGGACGCTTTGGACGTACGGCTGGTCTCCCTGCTGCGCGAGAACGCGCGCCTGAGCGTGGCCACGCTGGCCAAGCAGCTCGGCGTGTCGCGGGGCACGGTGCAGAACCGCATCGACCGTCTCGTGGAGCAGCGGGTGCTGCTGGGCTTCACCGTGAAGACCGCCGCCGAAGCCGGCGCCCACCGCATTCGCGCCATCACGACCATTCGCACCGAAGGCGATGCCGACGTGGTGCTGCGCACCATCCGCGGCTACCCCGCGGTCCGCGCGCTGCACACGACCAACGGACGCTGGGACATCGTCGCCGAACTCGCCACCGACACGCTGCAGGAGTTCGACGAAGTGCTGCGGCAGATCGGAAAGGTGAAGGGGGTGGCGAATACGGAGACGAGTTTGCTGCTGAGTACGCACAAATAACCCGGCAACCCCAAACCCTAAAACACCAAACCCCAAACTGATCAGTTTGGGGTTTGGTGTTTTAGGGTTTGGGGTTGCCGGGTTACTTCAGTACCCGCTTCAAGAACGCCACCGTCTTCGGCCACCCATCCTTTGTCGCCGCGTAGTTCGCGGCTTCTTCCGCTTCGTCACGCTGCGCCTTGGGATCGTTCTGCGCGCGCAGGAAGCCGTGCACGGCGCCTTCGTAGTTGGTGCCGGCGTAGTCCTTCTTGAGGGCCTTCATCGCCGAGTCGATCGCGGGCATCAGGGCGCCGATGCGGGCGTCCTTCGAGCCGTTGAGCAGCATCACCGGCTTGCTGATCTTCTGCAGCGAATCCCCGTCCACCGTAGCCGGTACGGCGGCCGTGGTGGCCGTGGCCGGCTGGCCAGCCTTGGTGTACGGCGCGCCGTAGAAGGCGACGCCACCGCTATAGCCCTTCACGCCCCCGTTGACGGCGTGGGCCCACACCGTCTGTCCGCCCCAGCAGTAGCCGATGACCGCGTACTTCTGCTGTGCACTCGGCAGCATCATGGCGTAGTTCGCCGCCGCACTGATGATGGCATTGCGCTCGGTCGTGTTGACGCCGGCGATGATCTTGCGCGCGGAATCCGCCGCCAGCTCCACCGTCGTCGGGCCACCGCGGACGCGCGACAGGAAGTCCGGGGCGATCGCGATGAACCCATCGGCCGCCGCCTGGTCCGCCACGCCGCGCACCCACGTGGAGAGTCCGAAGATCTCGTGCACCACCACCACGACCGGTGCCTTCTGCGTGGAGGTCTTGCTGAACGGGAAGA
Source organism: Gemmatimonadaceae bacterium (assembly GCA_019752115.1). Lineage (NCBI taxonomy): Bacteria > Pseudomonadati > Gemmatimonadota > Gemmatimonadia > Gemmatimonadales > Gemmatimonadaceae > Gemmatimonadaceae bacterium. Next base: position 167,910 of record JAIEMN010000004.1, on the reverse strand, counting down.
CCACCCACGCCATCACCGAATCCTTGGAGCCCGGCGCCACGGGGAACTTCACCCATTCGCTGTGGCGGTTGCTCGCCTTGAGTCGATCGGGCGCCGCGTTGTTGCTGGCTGGCAGCGACAGGTCTTGCACGGTGGCATAGCGGCCGAGCGTGGGCGACTTGAGATCCTCGGCGCGCATGTGCGCACTGTGGTCGTCCATGCCGCGCATCTCCATGCCGCCCATGCTGCCGGACCGCATGCCAGTGGACGGGAGCTGCGAGTAGGACGCGGCTCCGGGGGTGCTCTGAATGGTGCAGGCGCTCGCCAGCAGCAGGGCGGCGGCGACGGGGCTACGACGGAACATCGGCAATCCTCGCGGAAGGTGGGAAATGCAACGCGAGGAAATTACGCGTTCCCGGTGCCCCCTGCTGGGGGAATGGGTGCCGGCCCCGACCGTCTCGGCCGGGAATAGATCGGGGGGCAACCCGAACGACGAACGCCGCACGAGGCGTCAGACGTGCCCCGTGCGGCGTTGCGTGTCAGTCACCAGCGCTGCTGGTCGTTCAGAACACCGACAGCGTGTCCAGATCCTCGTGCATCGACTCGTCGTCGAACGGGATCAAATCCTGCGCGATCGCCTTGGACGATTTCGCCACCGGCTTCGACGCGAACTTCGGGGCCATCATGGGCGCTGTCGGACGCGCCGCCTTGGCGCCCCGAGCCGGCGCCGCCGCCCGCTGCCACGCCGCCTGCTGCTTGGCATGGTTTCGATCGTACTCGGCGTGCGCCGCCGCTCGCACGCTGCCGGCATCATGCTCCAGGGTGAAGCGCGACACCATGGCGTTGAGCACCGCCGCCTGGCTCGAGAGCTCCTCGGCCGTGCTCGCCGATTCCTCGGCGTTCGACGCGACATGCTGCGTGGCGCTGTTCAGCTGATCGATCGCGCCGTTGATCTGCTGCACGCCTTCGACCTGCTGCTGCGAGGCCGCCGAGATCTCCGCCACGACATCAGCCACCTTTGCGACGTCGCCACGGATGGCGTCGAAGCTCGTGGCGGCCGCCGTGTTGAGCGACACGCCATGCTCGGCGCTCTGCAATGCCTGCTCGATGAGGCTCGCGGTGTTCTTCGAGGCCTCGGCCGAGCGAATGGCCAGCGCGCGCACCTCTTCCGCGACGACCGCGAACCCGCGGCCGGCATCGCCGGCGCGTGCCGCTTCGACGGCCGCGTTGAGGGCAAGCAGGTTCGTCTGGAAGGCAATCTCCTCGATCGTCTTCACGATCTTGGCGGTCTCCACGCTGCCGCGGCGAATCTCTTGCACGGCTGCGGTGAGCTTCTGCATTCGCTCGCTCCCCTCGATCGCGTTCTGGCGGGCGCGTTCGGCAAGCGCCTGCGCCTCCTGCGTATTGGCCGCCGTGCTCTTGGCCATGCTCGAGAACTCGGTCGAGCTCGACGCGATCTCTTCGATGCTGGCGGCCTGCTCACTCGCCCCACCGGCGAGCGACTGGCTGGCGCTCGCAATCTGCGAGCTCGCCGCCGCCACCTGTTCCGCGGCCGCCGTCACCTGCTCGAGTGTTTCCGAGAGGTTGTGGATGGCCGTGTTGACGGAGTTCTTGAGCGTGAGGTAATCGCCTTCGTAGTGGCCGGTGATGCGCGCCGTGAGGTCCTTGTCGGCCACCTTGGCCAACACATGCTGCGCTTCGGCAATCGGCTGGCTCACCGCTTCGAGCATGTCGTTCATACCGGCGACGAGCGCCCGGAACGCGCCCTCGTGCCCCTCAACCTGCGCACGCTCGGCCAGCTGCCCGCGCTGCGCGGCATTCACGAGCCCCTGATTCTCGGCGATGACGCGGCCGATGGAGCCCTGCGTTTCGCCGAAGTGGCGCACGGCCGTCTGAATATCCGCGAGCACCGTGTCAAACGTGCGGCTGATCTGACCGATTTCGTCGAGCTGTTCGGACTTGATCGGCGTGGTGACCGGCGTGACCACCACCGACGTGTCACCGCTCGAGAGCGCGATCAGGCCGCGCCGCAGGCCAGCTACGCAGTGGTCCTGCAGCGACTTGAGACGCGCCACGATCGGCTGAACGGCCGCATCGACCATGCTGCCGGTCCACCAAGCGAGACCGAAGCCCACGATCAGCAGCGTCACGATGACGCCAACCATGATCAGGCGCGTACGGCTGTAAATCGACGCAGCGAGTTCGGTCGCCTTGATGCTTTCGTCGTGATTCAGCTTGACGAGGGCGGCCAGCGTGGTGTTGGTGGCCTCGAACTTGGGCTCCACCTGCTGATGCATGGCGAGTCGCGCCTCGGCGTTCTTCCCGGCGCGCGAGAGCGACTGGACCGTACCCCAAGCCGAGTCATACGCGCTGTACGCCGCCTTGAAGTTCCGGAAGAGCGCGCTGTCGGTCGCCAGAATGATGGTCGCGTCGTACGCCTCTTCGGCCTTCTTGATGTGGCCGCTCTGCTCCGCGAGTTCGCCCTCGATCGCGGTCATGTCTTCGGCGGAGATCGCCGCGATGTGCGAGTACTGAATCGCGCGCGTTTCCTGCACCTGGGCCGCGAGCTCACCGATTCGCTCCACGCCCGTCAGCCAATCGCGGGTGATGGCCACCGACTGATCATTCACATCGCTCAATCCGCGTTCGGCGAGAATGCCGAGTCCTGCGGTGCCCAGCAACACCAGTCCAACCGTAACCAGCAGCTTGCTGCGAATGCGAAGATCCTGAAACCAACGGACCATATAGATACACTCCTCGTCGAGTGATCACCCACGAAATTGAATTGAGCGGCGCTCGCCGGCGCCGATGTCTACGAGGTATCGGAAAGTCGATGGCGTTACGTGAGCGTCCCTTGATCGTATGAAACACCCTAAATGCATGACGTAGGGCGCTTTGGCGCGTGGGTGTCACACCCTTGCACGGCGCGAACGCACGAGGCGCCGCCGCCGTCGGTCACTGACTTGCCTGCCGCGTTTTCGCAGGAGGAACCATGCGCTGTACGCACACACTCTCGCGCGCGACGGCGACCGTCACGTCGCGGGCGCTCCTCTGGTCTACACTCGCCGCCGTCAGCGTCGCCCCCACGGCGCACGCACAGATCGCGGATGTCACACGCAGCGCCGTTTCGGATATTTCGCGCCTGACCTTCGGTCAGCTGTGCGAAGATCGCTTTATCGTCCGCAACGACGGCGCTCGGCCCGTTGACGCCGAGGTGGCCGTGGCGAAAAGCGGCGAGCACACCAAAATCCCGCTCGGTCCGCACGAGCAGGTGGAGTTCAGTTCCAGGTCGAAGGGCGATGTCGAACTCTGGCTGGACGGCAAGCTGGTCGCGACCGCCGAGAAGGAAAAGCGGTCGTGCAAGGACATCCAGGGCAACGCCTCGGTGGTGGTGGCGCCGCTCGATGTCGTGCAGAACGACAAGGACAAGACGCCCCGCTACGCCAACTATCCCTTCTACGATCAGTGGTTTTATGGCATGTACGGCCCCGGATTCGGATACGGCTACGGCGCCCTCGGGTGGAGAGCGCCGTATTACACCGGGTTCGTCGGTGTGCCGATCGTCGTCGGCGGGCGAGGCGGCGGGCGCCGGCGGTAAGGGCTAGCCGCCGATCGTGCCAATCGGCCGTTGCGCGTAGCCCAGTCGCTGGAACGCAACCTTTACTTCGTCGAGAATGACCGGATCGTCGATGGTGGCGGGCACGGACCACGCGTCACCATCGGCGATCAGGCGCATCGTCTTGCGGAGCACCTTGCCGCTGCGCGTCTTGGGCAGGCGCGCCACGGTGGTCACCTGGCGGAAGTTCGCCACCGGACCGACTTCGTTGCGCACCTTCTGCACCAGTTCGGCGGCCAGTTCACTCGCGTCGCGCTCCACCCCCTGCTTGAGCACCACGAGACCGAGTGGGACCTGGGTCTTGAGTGCGTCCCGTACGCCGATCACGGCGCACTCGGCGACATCGGGGTGACTCGCCAGCGCCTGCTCGATGGAACCGGTGGAGAGGTTGTGGCCGGCCACGATGATGATGTCATCGACGCGCCCCATGATGAACAGGTAGCCGTCTTCGTCGATGTAGCCACCGTCGCCGGTGAGATAGTAGCCGGGGTACTTGGTGAGGTACGTCTCGATGTAACGGGCATCGTTGCGCCAGAGCGTCGGCAATGATCCGGGCGGCAGCGGCAGGCGGATCGCCACGGCGCCCTCCTTGTTCGCCGGGAGCGCGTGGCCGTCCTCGTCGAGAATCTCCACCGTGTAGCCGGGCACCGGCTTCGTCGGCGACCCGGGCTTCACGGGGAACGGCGTGAGCCCGAGGCAGTTCGACGCGATGGGCCATCCGGTTTCGGTCTGCCACCAGTGGTCGATGACCGGCTTGCCAAGCAGGGCGCGCGCCCAGTGGTAGGTATCGGGATCGAGGCGCTCACCGGCCAGGAAGAGGGCACGCAGACTGCTCGTGTCGTACTTCGCGAAGAACTCGCCTTTGGGATCTTCGCGTTTGATGGCGCGAAAGGCGGTCGGCGCGGTGAAGAGCACCCGCACCTGATGCTCCTGGATCACGCGCCAGAATTCGCCGGCATCGGGAGTGCCGACCGGTTTGCCTTCGTGCACGATGGTGGTGCAGCCGGCGAGCAGCGGCGCATACACGATGTACGAGTGGCCAACGGCCCAGCCGAAGTCACTGGCGGCCCAGAACACTTCGCCCGGCTTCACGCCGTAGATGTGCGCCATGCTCCAGTGCAGCGCGACGGCGTGCCCTCCGTGATCGCGCACGACGCCCTTGGGGACGCCGGTCGTGCCCGACGTGTAGAGGATGTAGAGCGGATCGGTGGCGTCCACGCTGACGCACGGGACCGGCTCGGCCATCGTCACGAGCTGGCGCCAGTCGTGATCGCGCCCGGGGGTGAGATCGGCGGTTTGCATCGGGCGCCGCAGCACCACGCAGTGCGCCGGTCGATGCGAGGCGAGTTCCAGCGCCTGATCGAGCAATGGCTTGTACGGCACGATGCGCTGCACTTCGATGCCGCAGCTCGCCGTGAGGACCACCTTGGGCTGCGCATCGTCGATGCGCACCGCGAGCTCATTGGGCGCGAATCCGCCGAAGACGACGGAGTGTACCGCGCCGATGCGCGCGCACGCATACATGCCGATGAGCGTTTCCGGTGTCATCGGCATGTAGATGATGACGCGGTCGCCCTTGGTGACGCCGAGGTTGGTGAGCACCCCGGCGAAGCGCGCGACCTCGTCCTGCAGCTCGGCGTAGGTGATGACGCGCCGTCCGTTGGTGACGGGGGAGTCGTAGATCACCGCGGGTTGTGCACCGCGACCGTTCTCGACATGGCGATCGATCGCGTTGTAGCAGGTGTTGAGTCGCCCGCCGCTGAACCAGCGATAGAGGGGGGCGTGGGTGTCGTCGAGGACGCGATCCCACGGGCGGTCCCAGTGCAGGGCGCTCGCGGCGCTGGCCCAGAACCCTTCCGGGTCGGTGCGGGCGTGCTGATAGGCGAGGTCGTACGCGGTCGGTGGCGGCGAGTACGTCATAGAACGGCGGCGGGGTAGGGGAGAGCTGAAAGCTCGGCGGTTCGACCCGGCTTGGCTATTCGGTGAAACCCTGACGGGGGAGGGTGGGCGGAGGGACCGTATTCGAGAAGTCAGGGGGGAGGAGGGAGGGGGGAGTGAACGGCGGGGGCTGGGTTGGCGTAGTGTGGGGTATGCTGATGGCAGTTCTGGCGTTGCTGGGGCAACCGGGGCGATTCCCCATGTGTGACGCGGCGGAACGGTTTCTGTCGGGGGATCGACAGCTGGCGACGCGGGTCGAGGCGGATACGCTCGACGACTGGCGGACGCGCAAGAAGCTGATCGGCTGCCGCGTGACGTCCGCCGGCGGGACCACGCGCGGCGCTCAGGCGGAGGCGGTGGCGTTCTACGAGCGCATCCGCGCCGTGGGGGGCTGGGTACGGACCCCCGATCCCCGCGACTCACCTGGCGAGGCGTCGTTGCGCTTCCGCACCGGCAACGTGGACTGCCTGTTCAACGTGTACGGCCCGTCGATGCTGAATACCGAGGCCGAAGACGCCGTGGATGCGGCCCGCCCGCTTCAGCGGGGCGAGGCGCGGTGGCATGTGTACGTGATGTGCGTGGAGGCGATGCCGGCGGCGCCGCGGCAATAACCCGAGACAAAGACCCACAATCCACGACCAAGAACCCGAAACCCAGAACCGATCAGTTTAGGGTTTCGGGCTCTTGGTTCTGGGTTGTGGGTTGGAATCGGCGTGTGCCACTGTGCGTCACCGCGCCCTCATTCGCCGGCCCTACCAGCTTTGCGTACTTCTCCAGCAGCCCGCCTTTCACGCTGGGCACAAAGGGTGGGAGCGCGGCCAGCCGCCGCGTGAGCTCGGCGTCGGTGAGGGCGACGCTGATCCGCCGCGCGCCGGGCGTGGCGTCGATCGTGATCGTGTCCCCGTCGCGGAGCGCGGCGATGGGGCCGCGGTCGGCCGCCTCCGGGCCCGCGTGCCCGATGCACAGGCCTCGCGTGGCGCCGCTGAAGCGGCCGTCCGTAAGCAGCGCGACCTGCTGGCCGACCCCCTGGCCGTAGAGGAGCGCGGTGATGCCGAGCATTTCGCGCATGCCGGGGCCGCCCTTGGGGCCTTCATTGCGAATCACGATCACGTCGCCGAGGGCGTAGCGCCGCACGCGGACCGCTTCAAGCGCCTGCTCCTCGCTCTCGAAGACGCGCGCGGGCCCGGTGTGTGTGAGCGTGGCGAGTCCGGCGGTCTTGAGCAGCGCACCGGCGGGACAGAGGTTGCCGGTGAGGACGGTGACGCCACCGTCGCGGCTGCGCGCGTTGCTGGCGGTGCGCACCACCGCCCCATCGGGGGCCGCCACCGGCGCCAGCTCGTCCGCCATCGTGCGCCCGGTGATCGTAAGCGCCTCGCCGTGCAGAAACCCGGCGTCGAGGAGTGCCTTGAGCACGATGCCGGTGCCGCCGGCGTGGTGCAGGTCACGCGCCAGGTACTGGCCACCGGGCTGCAGGTCGGCGAGCAACGGCGTGCGGGCAAAGACCGCGGCAACGTCGTCGAGCGTGAAGGGCACGCCGGCTTCGTGGGCGATCGCCGGGAGGTGGAGCGCGGCGTTGGTGGAGCCGCCGGTCGCACTGACCACCGCGCAGGCGTTCTCGAGCGCCGCGCGGGTGACGATGTCGCGCGGCCGCGGGGCATCGGCCATGACCGCCTGCATCAGCACCGCCGCGGCGCGACGCAACATCGGCGCGCGCTCGCTGTAGACGGCGGGAATCATACTCGAGCCGATGGGCGACAGCCCCAGCGCTTCGCCGACCATGCCCATGGTATTTGCCGTGAACTGCCCCGCGCACGCGCCGGCGGTGGGAATGCAGCTCCGCGCGCGCGCCGTGACTTCGTCGATCGTGGTTTCGCCGGCGAGGACGCGCCCCACGGCTTCGTACGTTTCGCCGATGTGGGTGTCGCGCCCCTGGTACGTGCCCGGCAACGTGCTCCCGCCATACACGAAGATGCCCGGCACGTTACAGCGCACGATCCCCATCATGAGCCCAGGGAGATTCTTGTCGCAGCCGCCGATGGCAAAGACGCCGTCCCACTGATGCGCTTCGGTGCTCGCTTCGACGCTGTCGGCGATGAGCTCACGGCTCACCAGCGAGTAGCGCATCCCGGGATGCGCCACGCTGAGCCCATCGCTCACACTCACCACGGGGCATTCGTGGGGCATCCCCCCGTGGGCATACACCCCCGTCTTGGCGTGCTGCGCCTGCTCCCGCAACGCGAGGTTGCACGGGCTCATCTCGCCGCCGGTGTGAAACACGCCCACATGCGGGCGCCGGATCTCGTCGTCGCTCTGCCCAAGCGCTTGCAGAAACGCATAGGTCGGGGCGCGCAGGAGCCCTTCGTGGATCTTGGCTGACCGGAACTCGCGAGGCATCAGACTGGAGAGGTCAGAGGAAGAACGTGGCGGGGATCACGGGGGAACGGGAGCAAGGGCACTTCGGATGGTGCTGATCATTCCGACGAGGAGCTGTACCTGATCTGCCGAGGGGCGGAGCAACGGGGCATCGGAGTGGTTAACGAAGAAAGCGAGAACACCTCCAGTGCTCCGATGCTCCGCCCCTCCGCAGAGCAGTCACAACGATCTTTCAGTGTCGGCACGTTGCCAGCGTCCCACGCAGGCCTCCCCGTGATCCCCGCAGCGCCGTTCAGCGATCCGGCAAACGAGAAGGTACCGCACCGCAGTGTCTACGTGACCAGCCGGATCAATCGCGACGCATCACCCTCGGCGGTGATATCCTCACGCGCCGCCGCTTCGGCGTAGCGTGAGGCCGCGAACGCCGTCACCGGCACCGTCGCACCCACGTCGGCGGCGAGGCGCACCACCTGATCGATGTCCTTGCGGAAGGTGCCCACCGCGCCGATGCGCGGCGTGTCCACGCCAGCGGCCATGCGCGGGCCAAAGACCTGAAAGGGCAGCGAGTCGGCCCAGCCGCCCGCGAGCGCTGCCGGCAGCTGCGTGGCATCCACACCGGCGCGCTCCGCGAAGGCGATCATCTCGGCGATCACCAGCAGATTGCACGCCACCAGCTGCTGATTGCAGCTCTTGGTGAACTGACCGGCACCGTGACCGCCCATGTGCGTCACCCGCTGCGACAGCGCGTCGAACACCACGCTGGCGCGCGCGACATCGGCGGCGTCACCGCCCGCAAAGACGATGAGCCGACCGGCTCGTGCGCCCACGACGCCACCGGAGACGGGCGTATCGATCCAGTGCGCGCCGCAGGCCTGGTCGAGGCGCGCGGCCATGGCCCGCGTGGCATCGGGCGCGATGCTCGACAGGTCGATCACCAGGTGATCCGCACCCATCACCGTGGCCAGGGCTCCGCTCCCAAAGACGACATCCTCGACGGCCTTTGTATCGGTCAGGCACAGGCACACGAGCGTGCACTGACGCGCGACGTCCGCGGCCGACGCGGCGGCGGTCGCACCGGCCGCCACCAGCGGCGCGAGTTTATCGGCGGAGCGGTTCCAGATCACCACGTCGCGGCCACACTCGAGCAGGCGCTCCACCATCGGCGCGCCAATCAGGCCGGTCCCGATGAACCCAATGCGCGTGCTCATCAGCCGTTCAGGTGCAGGCCCGCGTCCATCCGGATGATCTCACCCGTGATGCCAGCCGGCCCCGCAATGAGGAAATAGGTCAGCTCAGCGATTTCGCCCGGCGTGAGCAGGCGCTTGAGCGGCTGCGTCTCGAGATACTTCGCTTCGACCGCCGCGAGCGCGTCGGCATCGAGCACGCGGCTCGGCAACCCGCCGGCGACGTAGCCCGGTGCGATCGCGTTCACGCGAATGAGCGGCGCCAGGGCGCGCGCCATGGACAGGGTAAGCGAAATCACCGCCCCCTTGCTGGCGGCATACGCGGCCGACGAGCCCACCCCCGACAGGCCGGCGATGCTCGAGTAGTTCACGACCGCGCCGCGGCCGCTGCGCTCGAGCGCACCGCGACAGGCGCGGATCATCTGAAAGGTGCCCATGACGTTCACGTCGTTGGTGCGCGTGAACTCACTGCTCGGCAGCCCTTCGAGATCATGGTGCGGCACGAAGCGCGTCACCCCGGCGCAGTTCACGAGGCCATCGATCCGCCCGAAGTGCTGCTCGAGCGCGGTGGCGGCGTGGCGGCACGCGGCATCGTCGGTGACACTGAATTCCAGCACGTGTCCCTCGGCGCCCAGCGCGGTGCACTCGGCGGCGACCGCGTCGGCCTCGGCGCGCGTGTCCGCGAGGGTGCAGATGCCGGTACGCCAGCCGGCCTTCGCGAAGGTGCGGGCGCAGGCGGCGCCGATGCCGGTGGCGGCGCCGGTGATGAGGACGACGGGGTTGGACACGGGGGGAATGGGAGGCGGGGAGACGTACTGCGGGAACTACGGAAGCCTGAACTGCGGAAGCTGAACTGCGGAAGCTGGACTACGGAAGGCGGTGGAAGGGGAGATCCCACATGCGGCCTTCGCTGACGTGCAGTGTGGTGACGCGGCCCTTGGGGTCGCGGGTGAACCAGACGGCGCCGGCGCTGCTTTCGAAGGCGTCGCGGGTGGTGGGGGTGAGGGGTTCTTCCAATCCATCGCGTTTGCTTACGATGAGCCGACCGTCGCGCACGCTGATGCGGATCGTATTCGCGATCTCGTCGCTGCGATACCGGCCGGCGAACGCGGCGAGTTCGGCGGTCGCGGGCGCCCAGACGCTGGCGGCGCGCCAGGTTGCCACCAGCGAGTCGCCATCGGCGGTCGCGGTGCGAAGCGTGCGCGTGCCCTTCCCGTCAACCGCGAGGCGCAGGCGCTGGCTTCCGGCGAGGTAGCCACCGTCGCGCAGCGCGCGCAGCGGCACGCCATCGCTGCTCAACAGCCCCTTCGCCGTATCGAGCGTGATCACAAGATGGTCGTTCGCGAACTCGTACACGCCGCGCCAGGCCAGGAGCGCGGTCTGATCCGCGCGCACCGTATCCGGCGCCGCGGCGGGGGGAAGCTCGGGCGCCAGCGCATCGACCAGCGCATGCGTGTACGCCGTGGCGCCGGCGCCGGCGGCGTTGCAGAGCACCGCAATGGAGAGGTTGCCCAGCTCCGGATAGCGCGCGAGGTACGTGCTGTAGCCCGCCGTCGAGCCGGAATGCGCCAGCTGTGTCGTGCCGCGATAACGCCCGACCATGAGCCCATTGGCGTACTCGATCTGGAGGCCGTTGGTGAGCGTCATGCGATTGGCGAGTCCGCTCGCGATGTCCGGGCCGAGGGTGTTGTTGGTGAGCGCCTCATTCCAGCGGAGCCAGTCGCCGACCGTAGTGAGGAGCCCACCGGCGCCAACGACATTGTCGGTGGGCATGTCGAGGTGCCAGCCATCGGTGCGGCGGCGGTAGGCCTGCGCGAGCCCCGGCACGATGCGGGTGTAATCGTCGCGCCAGCGCGTGTGCGTCATGCCCAGCGGCACGAAGAGGCGCTCGCGCGTGAACTGCGAGAACGTCTGGCCGCTCACCCGCTCCACGATGGCGTGCAGCAGCAGGAACCCGGAGTTCGTGTAGGAGTAGTGATCACCGACCGGATAGTTGAGCGCCTGCTGGGCGGCGATCAGGCGCACCATGTCCGGATTGGTGTGGACACGTGTGCCCCGTGCCCACCCCTGCCAATCCACGAGATTGCTCCACTCGCGCAGTCCACTGGTATGCGTGAGGAGATGACGCACGGTGAGGACGCGCCCGTACGCGGGGAGCTCCGGGAGGTACTTTCGCGCGTCGTCGTCGAGCGAGAGCTTGCCGTCCCTGGCGAGCAGCAGGATCGAGGTGGCCGTGAACTGCTTGGCGACCGATCCGGACTCCAGAATGGTGGCCGGCGTGATGGGCCGTTCACCGGCAATGTCGGCCATCCCGTAGCCGCGCTCGAGCAGCGTCGTGCCCCCGCGCGCGATGCCGACGGCGCATCCGGGGCCGTGCGTGTTGTTCCAGCTGCTGAAGACCTTGTCGGCGACGGCAATCAGATTGGCCGGCGCCGCGGGACGCGAGGCGTCGGCCCGTGGGGCTTGGGCTGCGGCGGGGGCTGCGGCCAACAGCAGGGCCGGCGCGAGGCGAAGGGAGAGGTGCATGGCCGCGAAAATACCGCCCGGCGCCCCTTGCTGCCCGCCGTAGAATTGGGGTATGCCGATCTACGTCTACGAAACGGTGCCGGCCACGGCCGGCGAGGCGCCGGAGCGGTTCGAGCTCCGGCAGTCGATGAACGATGCGCCCCTGACGGAGCATCCGGAGACGCACGTCCCGGTGCGGCGGGTCCTGAGCGGCGGGCTGGTGACGTTCACGCACGGCCAGCAGGGGCAGACCACGCCCTGCGGATCGCCGCGCGGCGGGTTGCCGATGGCGGGGTGCGGGGCGTCCTCGTGCTGCATGGTGCAGTGATGGCAGCAAAGAAGACGGCGGCGAAACCGGCGGAAGCCCGTACGGCGGGAGCCCGTACGGCGGGAGCCCGTACGGCGGGAGCTCGAACCTCGGGAAAGGCGGTGGCCAAGAAAAAGGCGCCGCAGTCGATGCCCTACGAGCTCGGCAAGTGGGCGCATGTGTACACGCGCGCACCGGGCGAAGTGCGCTACTGGCTCATCAAGTCGGAGCCGGACGTCTTCTCCTTCGACGACCTGCAGAAGGCGCCGAAGAAGACGACCTGCTGGGACTCGGTGCGCAACACCGGCGCGCGCAACTTCCTGCGGGACGGCATGAAGAAGGGCGATCGCTGTTTCTACTACCACTCCAACGCCGAGCCCAGTGCCATCGTGGGGATCTGCGAGGTGGTGAAGGAAGGCTATCCCGATCACACGGCGTTCGATCCCACGCACGACTACTACGACGCCGACTCCGATCCGGCGACGCCGACGTGGTTCATGGTCGATGTGAAGGCCGTGCAGGCGCTTCCGACGCCGGTCACGCTGCCGCAGATCAAGGGCGATCCCAAGCTCGCTGAGATGGCGCTGATCAAGGTGGGCCGACTCTCGGTGGTGCCGGTGACCGCCGCCGAGTGGCAGTACATCTGCACACTCGGCGGGCTCTGAGTCGCCTCGGGGATCGCGCGCCGCTCAGTTCGCGCGCGATCCCTTCACCATCGCGGGCGGGATGTCCATCATCATCCCTTCGATCTCCCGCTTGATCTCACCGGTGAGCGCGGCGCCGCTGATGGCGAGCGTCCAGGTGCCGATCGAGCGCTGCTTCCGCGTCTCGCCATTCATGTTGAGCGTGGCTTCGCTGATCTGCGTGAGCACCGCACCAGTGGCGGTGGCACGGCCACCGAAGGTGAAGCTCGGGCGCGTGATCGGCTGCCCATCGCTACGGCTCGTGGTGGTGACGGTGGCGAGCAGGGAATCGCCGGACGCTTCGAGCTTCAAGGTCCCTTTCGCCTGAATGGCACTCGACTCGCCATTCATGATGGAGCGACCGAGCTCCCATTCGATGTTCCAGGTCCCGATAATCGGGGACTGCGCCGACAGGGCCGCGGGCACCACCAGACTCGCCGCAAGGGCCAGACGAGCAAGAACGCGCATAATTCGTGAGGGACGGGGTGAGAGGATAACCACTGCTCCCTAGGTCACCGCGCCCCGCCCCAGGGTTTCCCCGCCGTTCGTCTTCCCGCCGCCCGCCTTACCGCCTCCGCGCCCGCACATACTGCGGCACCCACCGCCCCTCCGCCCCCAGCGCATGCGCCGCCTCCAGCGGCCAGCGCGGGTTCCGCAGCAGCTCGCGCGCCATCAGCACCACATCCGCGTCCCCGTTCGCCACGATCGCCTCGGCCTGCTCCGGCGTCGTGATCAGCCCCACCGCCGCCGTCGGCACCTGCGCTTCCGCGCGCACGCGTCGCGCGAACGGCACCTGATAGCCGGGCCCGAGCGTGATGTGCTGCGCGGTCGTCAGGCCGCCGCTCGAACAGTCGATCAGATCCACGCCGAGCGCCTTGAGCTGCGCGGACAGGCGCACGGTCTCCTCGACGGTCCAACCACCCTCGGCCCAGTCGGTGGCGGAGAGGCGCACGAAGAGCGGCAGCTCCGCGGGCCACACGGTGCGCACCGCCGCCGCGACCTCGAGCGTGAGGCGCACGCGATTGTCATAACTGCCGCCGTACGCATCCGTGCGAAGATTGGCGAGCGGCGACATGAACGCGTGCAGCAGGTAGCCATGCGACGCGTGCAGCTCGACTACCTGAAAGCCCGCAGCCAGCGCACGCTTGGTGCCGGCCACGAACGCGTCCACAATGCCCGGCAGTTCGTCGAGCGCCAGCGCGTGCGGTTGGGGGTAGTCGGGCGAGAACGCGAGGTCGCTTGGACCACGCACCGTCCAGCCGCCCTGCTCCGGCGTGACCATGCCCGTGCCTTCCCAGGGGCGCTTCGTGCTGGCCTTGCGCCCGGCGTGCGCCAGTTGAATACCGGCCACCGCGCCGTGCTCCCGCATGAACGACACGATACGCGTCAGCATCGGCACGTGATCGTCGTGCCAGATGCCAAGATCGTGCGACGAGATGCGCCCGTCGGCGGTGACTGCCGTCGCTTCGCTGATCACCAGCCCCGCGCCGCCGGTGGCCAGGCCCCCGAGGTGGACCAGATGCCAATCGTTCGCGTACCCGTCGACCGAGGAATACTGACACATCGGCGAAACGCCGATGCGATTGGCGAGCGTGACGCTGCGAAGCGTCAGGGGTGAGAAGAGCGCGGACATGGCAGGTCGGGCAAGCGGAATGGAAGCGTCTGCCGAACGATAACCGATCGTCCCGGACCGAGGCGAAACCCGCTGGCGTGCCGTGGAGTTAGCTTGGGATCATGAGCGCCGCGGCAACCACCAGCTCCCCGATTCTCGTCGGCATCGCGTTCGCGACCCTCGTGGTCGCGCTGACCGCGTTCGGCCGCCGGCTCCCGGTGCCACCGCCCGTCCTGCAGGTGGTGGCGGGGCTCGCGCTCGGCGCCATTCCGTCGGTGACGGTGCCGACGCTCGAGCCCGAGGTCGTCTTCTTTGTCTTTCTGCCGCCGGTGTTGTGGGCGGCCGCGTTCTTCACGAGTTGGCGCGAGTTCAAGGCGAATCGGCGCCCGATCGGCCTGCTCGCGATCGGGCTCGTGGTGGCCACGACGCTGGGCATCGCCTTTGCGGCCCGGGCGCTCTATCCCGGCATGCCGTGGGCGGTGGCCATCGCGCTCGGCGCCATCGTCTCGCCGCCCGACGCCGTCGCGGCTACCGCGGTCGTGTCCCGCCTGCCGGTCCCGCGCCGGGTAATTGTCATTCTCGAAGGCGAAAGCCTCGTGAACGACGCCTCGGCGCTCATTCTCTATCGCTCGGCGGTGGCCGCGGCCGTGACCGGGCTGTTCAGTCTCGGCGAGTCGCTGGTGCGCTTTGTCCTCGATGCCGGCGTCGGCATCCTGATCGGCTTCGCGGTGGGGTGGGTCATCATCTGGACGCTCAAGCGCACCAAGGACGAGATGGCCGAGACGCTGCTGACGCTCGCCGGCCCCTATGCGGCGTGGGTGATCGGTGAAGAACTGCACGTCTCCGCGGTGCTCGCCTGTGTCGCCGGTGGTCTCTACACGCGCCAGCATTTCTCGACGGCCGTGGGGCCGCGCTCGCGGATTCAGTCGCGTGCGGTGTGGGATCTCGTGGTGTTCGCGCTAAACGCGATGATCTTCGTGCTGCTGGGGCTGCAGTTCGCCGTCCTGCTGCGCGAGACCGCGGCGGCGACGTTGCCCGCATTGCTGCTCCCCGGGCTCGTGCTGAGCGCGGTAGCGGTCGTCATTCGACTCGCGTGGGTTCCCGTGGCCACGTGGCTGCCGCGCTGGCTGAGCGCTGAGGTCCGTCGCAAGGATCCGGCACCCAACTGGAAGGCCGTGTTCCTCGTGAGCTGGAC
Organism: Gemmatimonadaceae bacterium; assembly: GCA_019752115.1. Taxonomy (NCBI): domain Bacteria; kingdom Pseudomonadati; phylum Gemmatimonadota; class Gemmatimonadia; order Gemmatimonadales; family Gemmatimonadaceae; species Gemmatimonadaceae bacterium. The sequence continues at coordinate 152,518 of JAIEMN010000004.1, read as the reverse complement.
CAGCATGCGCGGCATCGTGAGCTTTGCTACGGCGCTCGCGCTGCCGCTCACGACGGCGGCCGGCACGCCCTTCCCGTTCCGCGAGGAACTGCTGTACGCCACGATGGCCGTGATTCTCTTCACACTCGTGGTGCAGGGGTGCACGCTGGCGCCGATCATCCAGCGCTTCGCCTTCGAGCCGGAGACGCATCACCGCCGCGAGGCCCGCTTCGCCCGCCTGGAAGCGCTCCGCCGCGCCGCCGAAGCGCTGGAAGATGCGGCGAACGAGCCATGGGCCAATCCCGAAGATGTCGCGTGGCTGCGCTCCGAGGTCCGCGAGCGCCTGCGTCAGCACGAAGCGGGCGGCGGCCACTCACGCAGCAAGCTCCGCGCGCACATGCGCGCCGCCGAACGGCGCCTGCTGGTGCGGCTGCGCAATGAGGGCGCCATTTCGGACGAGGTATTGCGCGACCTGGAGCAGGAGCTCGATCTCGAAGCGTTGCAGCTGGAAGGGGCGCACTGACGGGCCGTTGTGCCTGACGTGCGGAGGGGCGGAGCCTCGAAGCATCGGAGACGCGCCTACGCCGTTCTCCGTTGCCCCGATGCTCCGCCCCTCCGCAGATCAGGTACGGCGATCTCTCCGCCCAAACGGTACTACGGGACGAAGGCCCCCTCGGCCGGGCTGGGCACGCGCGTCGTGCCCTCCGGCAACCGCTCGAGTCGGCTCAGGCGCTCCACATCTATCGTCACGCCCGCATCCTCGCCGGTAACGAAGATGCTCGCGAACTTCGCGTCCCACGCCACTTCATCCCACTTGTAGCTCGAGCGCACGGTGACCTGCGTGGAGAAGGTCTCCTCGTGGGCGGTGAGCAGAATGAGAATCTCGGCGTCACCCTCGCGCAGGCGCTCCGGCGTCACGCCGCGGAGCGGGCTGCGGCCGTCGATCGGGTGCACCACGGTCCAGTGCAGCGGGAAGAACGCGACGTCGCTGCGCTCGAGTGCGAGCTGGTGGTAGTTGCGCTCCTTCTTCCCGTCGAAGAGTTCCCACCACGACAGGTTCACGCTGGCGGTGATGTTCGTGAGCTCGCCGGGGAGCTCGTTCACGATACGGAACATGAGGCCACGCCCGCCCTCGTACGGCGCAATGACCGCCGACTCGCTGAAGCGGATCTGCGCCCGCGGGCGGGTAAGGCGCGCGATGATGAGCGCGGCCACCAGGATTCCCGTGAGCGGCCCGAGCAGCATGATCACCACGCTCAGGAAGTGCGCCGTGGCACCCACGGCATGCAGCCCGTCACTGCCGGTGGTGGTGAAGAGCCCCATGCTGAAGACGAACGCGCGCATGAAGGGATCGTCGAGCCCCATGCCGTCGCTGCCGGCGATGGCGCCGGGGCCCAGCGCTCGAAACGCCAGAGCGGCCACGCCGTTGGCGAAGAGCACGATGCCCACGACCCACGCCAGAAAGGTCAGCCAGGGCGTACGCAGCGCGTGGAGGTACAGCTTTTCCGTGCGCTGCGCGCCGAGGCCGAGTTTGCGCCCGGTGCTTTGCCCGTCGCGGGTAAGAAAGCGCCCCCGATACTGACTGGAGACGAACTTGCCGAAGCCGAGATCCTTCTCGGGTGGCTCGTGGTCCTGCGGATCGCCGGTAGCCATGTGTTCTACTCAGGGAAGGGCAAACGCGACGTAGGTACCGCCGCTCGGTGCGCCATTCTTGCCACCGCCGCACGCAATCACGAGATACTGCTTGCCGTTCACCATGTACGTGCTCGGCGTCGCGTTCCCCGCGAACGGGAGCTTGGCTTCCCACAGGATCGTGCCGGTCTTCTTGTCGAAGGCGCGGATCTTGTTGTCATACGTGGTGGCGGCGATGAACAGCAATCCGTTCTCGGTCACGATCGCACCACCGTAGCTGTCAGTGCCGGTGTTGCGGATGCCCTTGGCGGCGAGCTTGGGATACTCACCGAACGGGCGTGACCAAGCGATGGTGCCCTTGTTGAGGTCGATGGCGTTGAGCGTTCCCCAGGGCGGCTTGATGGCCGGATACCCTTCGTGATCGAGGAAGATGTCGAAGTACGCGGTGCGATACGGAAGGGAGAAGGGGCTCTTTTCCTGCGTCGCGGCCTTCTCCTTGGTGGCGTCCTTGCCCGTCACCAGAAAGTTCACGAGATCGTTGATCGCGCCGCCGTCCATCGCCGCGCCGAAGGCCGGCATGCGCCCCGTCCCTTCCTTGATCATCTGCGTGATCTGTTCGCGCGTGCGGCGCGTCTCTACGCCCAGCAGCGTGGGGCCGATCGCCGTGCCCTTGCGGTTGTCACCGTGGCAGCCGGCGCAGTTCGCGCTGTAGAGACTGGCATCACTGCGCGGCACGAGCTTGAGCAGCCACGCCATCTCATTCGAGTTCACGTACAGCAGCCCCGTCTGCGGGTCGAACGCCGGCCCGCCCCATTCGCCCCCGCCGTCCACGCCGGGGTAGATGATGATCCCCTTGGTGTTCGGCGCGGTATACGGATGCGGCGTGTTGTACTCGGTGAACGTCCTGAGCGCCGCCTTGTACGCGGCCGGCGTGCGGCGCGTGAGGTCGGCCTTGGTGAGCTGCTGCCGCGCGAACGGCGGCGGGCTCACCGGAAACGTCTGCGTCGCGCTCGGCTTGTCGCCGTCGAGCGCGGTGCCCGGCATCGCCATCTCCTTGAGCGGAAAGAGCGACTCGCCGGTCTCCCGATTGAACAGATACGTGTGTCCGGTCTTGGTGATCTGCGCGACCGCGTCGAGCGGCTTGCCATCGCGCTGCACCGTCACCAGCACCGGTGCCGCCGGCAGGTCGCGATCCCACAGGTCGTGCTTGAGGACCTGATGGTGCCAGACGCGCTTGCCGGTGCGCGCATCAAGCGCCAGGACGCTGTTGGCGTACAGGTTGTCGCCGACACGATTGGCGCCGTAGAAGTCGTAGCTCGCCGAGCCGGTGGCGGCGAAGACCATCGCGCGCTTAGCATCGAGCGTGACGCCACTCCACGCGTTCGCCCCGCCAGCGATCTTCCACGCATCGGCCGGCCACGTCTCGTAGCCCGGCTCACCCGGATGCGGAATCGTGTGGAAGCTCCACACCAGCTTGCCGCTGGTGATATCGAACGCGCGAATGTCGCCCGGGGCGCTGGGGAGCTGCTCGGGCACCGTGCTGCCCATGATGAGCAGATTCTCGAACACCACACCGGGCGTGCTTGCGCTCACGCTCAATCCCTCGACCGGGCGACCGAGTCCCTGTCGCAGGTCCACCCATCCCGAATCGCCGAACGTGGGAATCGGCCGCCCCGTCTTGCGATCCAGCGCGTAGAGCCGGTTGCGGTAGTTGAAGAGCACGCGGTCGTTCACCACCACGACGCCGCGATGGCGAATGCGGCTTGTGGGCGCCGCGCCATTCTGCGGATCAAAGCGCCACAGCTGCTTGCCCGTGGCCGCGTCGAGCGCGAACACCTGCAGCTTGGGCGTCGTGGCGTACAGCACGCCATCGATCACGATCGGGTTCGCCTGCATCTCCGAGCCGGCGAACGCGTCCTTCGTGTCGAACGTCCACGCGACCTTGAGGCGCTTGACGTTGGCCGGCGTGATCTGCGCCAGCGTGCTGTAGTGGGTGTGATCGTCGTTGCCGTGGTAGACCGGCCAGTTGACGGTCTGGGCGGCAGCAAGTGACGGTGCGAGCGCAACGGCGAGCGCGAGCGCGGGGACGAGTCGGCGAGTCAGCATAGACTCGAAAGCTATCGCCCGGCGGCGGCGTTCGGAGCCGTCGCTCAACGCCGTCGCTCAACGCCGTCGCTCAACGCCAGTCGAGGGCCAGCCCGATCGACGGCAGGAAGGGGAGCCCTGTCTCGCGCCGCGTCGTCGTGAGTTCCTGACCGGACGCCGTGCGCGCGATGGAGGTGACCATGCGTCGCACATTGCGGCGGTCGTAGGCATTGAGCACATCGAGAAAGACCCGGCCACTGGTGTGGCCGCGCTCGAAGGCTCGCACGGCCCGCAGGTCGAGGCGATGGTACTCGGGCATGCGCCGGTCGAACGGTCGGGGATAGATCGTACGCGTCAGCACGCCGGTGCGCGTGGGCGTCTGCAACGCCACGCTGCTCGAGGTCGGATCGCCGGAGTGATACACCCAGCCGCCCGAGAACTGCCAGGCGCCGAGCGCGCGGCCCACATCGAGCGTGGCCGTGTGCCGACGGTCCCAGGGGCGCGCCACCCACCGGCCCTGTACGTCGAGCCGCGAGCGCGCGATCGTCCACCCGGCGGCCCAGGTCCAGGGGCCGCGGCCGGCATCGCGCAGCGACAGCTCGATGCCGCTGGCATCACCCCGCGTGGCGTCCAGCCGCACGCGATCATCGAACAACTCCGGGGCGATGATCGCGCCGTTGCGCGCATTCACATACTGGGGGCGCTCGTGCGAGGTCCGACGCCAATAGACGTCGGCGCGCCAGCGGATCGCATCCCCGGCACCACTCACGCCAATGGCCTGTTGCAGGGCGCGCACCGCCGGATACCGCGTGGTGTCCCCGTCCGCGAGTGCCCGTTCTTCCAGCAGCGGCGTTTGCGTGGTCACGCCCACCCCGACGCGCAACGTGGTCGCGCCGCGCATCGGCACGAGCCACGCCGCGCGCGGCGCGACCAGCGCCTCGCCCGTCCAGCTGGCGGCATCGACCCGCGCCCCCAGCTCCTGCGTGACACGCCAGGGGAGCGCACTGCGGAGTCCGAGCCAGGCGCCGCTGCGCTGGGTCGCGACCGTCTCGAGCAGGCGCGTGGTATCGATCCCCCGCTGCACCACGTTGCGTACCACGGCCAGCGTATCGCGCAGCCGAAAGAGGTCGGCGTGCGTCTGTGCCGGTTGCCACGAACCGCCCGCCTGCATCAGGTGGCGCGTGCCGAGGGCGCGGCGCACGTCCGCACGCACGCCGCCCGTCCACGTATCGCGGCGGTCGCGGAAGCCACTCTGCGTGAGGGTGCCCGGGACGTCGCGGACGTCGCGATCGTTGAGGCGGTGCGTCAAGGAGACCGTCGTGGTGGCGCGCCAGGCGCCTCGCTCGTGCTCGGTCGTGATCCACCCCACGCTGGTGCGATAGCGTCCGGTGCTCTGGGCGTCATCGCTGCGGGCGTAGCGGAGAAAGTCGGTGCCATCAAGCACGTGCGCCGCGACGCGGTCGCGGCTCCCGAACCACCGGATCCGCGCGTAGCTGTCGCCATAGCGTGGCGTGAGTCCCTTCGATTCCCCGAGCGCATTGAGGACGAGCTCGAGATACCCACGGCGCACGAGCAGATCAGCATCGCTGCGTGGCCCGAGCCGCAGGTGCTGTCCGACGCGCACGCCCGTGAGGGAGACGGAGGCGCTGGTGGTACTGGCGCGCCCATCGAACGCCGGCAACGGAAACACCATGGCCCCGGCACTCCGTTGCCCGAGTTCGAGCGGCAGCGTGCCGGCGTGCAGATCCACACCGCCCACCATTGCCAGATCCACCATGGAGAGCGCTGCGTCTACATCCGGCAGATGAAACGGATCGGGGAGCTCGGCGCCATCAAACAGGTACAGCAGCTCATCGGCCGCGCCGCCGCGCACGCGCAGGCGCGCGCTGAGTTCACTCGCGGCCACGCCGGGCAGTCGCGCCAGCGCGCGGAAGAGGTCCTCGCCGGGCTGCGGGCGCATCTCGAGATCGCGGCGCGTCATGGTCACCGTTGGCGCCTGCACCGTCGGGCCGGTCCCGCTGAAGCCGGGGTTGATCACCAGCCGCGCGAGGACCGATGCCGACGGCCGCAGCGCGAGTCGGTGCGCCTCCCCGGCGGCGAGGACGGTGTCGAGCGGCGCGTATCCCAGGCGGCGCACGGTGATGGGTCCGACGGTCAGGCCGCCAAAGCCGCCCGTGGCGGTACTCACGCGTCGGTGGCCAGCGGCATCGCGCACATCGGCACCTACGACGGGGGCCCCACGCTCATCCACGACCCGCCCGCCAACCGTGGTCTGCGCGCCGAGGGCGGGCGCAGCGAGCGCCAGGCCAGCAAGGCAACGCAAGGAAAGGCAGCGCGGGGGCACAGCGTACGATATCATGCAGAGTCCCGATCCGGAGCCTTGGCATGTCGTCTGATTCGTCGCTCGCCCGTCGCACGTTCCTGCAGCAGATGGCCGCCGCGGCCGCCTGGCCGGTGATCGCGCCCGCCGTGGCGCCGCTGGCGTCGCACGTTGCGGCGCGTCGCGCACGCGCCCCGCTGCATGTGAATGCCGCACGTCTCAACGGCTGGCTGGCCCAGTTCGACCGCATCGGACGCACGGCGACCGGCATCAATCGGGTGGCGTACTCGGAGGCCGATCTCGCCGGCCGCGCCTTTACCGCGAATCTGTTCAAGGAGAGCGGGCTCGCGATGCGTCTCGACGCGCTGGGGAACATGATCGCGCGCGTGCCCGGGAGCGTGAATGGGTTGGCGCCGCTGCTCATCGGCTCCCATGTGGACTCGGTGACCGACGGGGGCAACTACGACGGGCCGGTCGGCTCGTTCTCGGCGATCGAGGTGGCGCGGACGCTCGCCGAGCAGAAGATCCGGCTGCGGCACCCGCTCGATGTGGTGGTGTGGCAGAACGAGGAAGGCGGCACCGTCGGGAGCAAGGGCTACATCGGAGAACTCACCGACGCCGATCTCGCCAAGACGGCGCGCAGCGGCAAGACCGTGCGGGAAGGGATCGGCATCATCGGCGGGGATGTGGCGCGCCTGCCGGAGGCGGTGAAGAAGCCGGGGGATGTGGCGGGGTACATCGAGCTCCACATCGAACAGGGTGGGCTCCTCGAGAAGGCCTCAAAGCAGATCGGGGTGGTGCAGGGGATCGTGGGGCTGCGCTGGTTCGAGGTCACCATCACCGGGTTCGCGAACCACGCCGGCGCGACGCCGATGGATCAGCGGCAGGACGCGATGCTGGCCGCGGCCAAGTTCACGGTCGCGGTGCATGATGCGATCACAAGCGAAGCCGGCCGGCAGGTGGCGACGGTGGGGCGCGTGAATGTGTCGCCGAACACGACGAACGTCATTCCCGGACAGGTCGTCCTCACGGTGGATCTGCGCGATCTGGACCAGGCGAAGATCGACCGCTTCGATGCGCGCTTCAAGCAGCTGGCCAAGGAGATCGGTGCGTCCACGAACACGACCTTTGCCTTCAGCGTGCTGACCAACTCCAAGCCGGCGCTCAGCGATGAGCGGTTCATGGGGTTCATCGAGCAGAGTGCGACCGCGCTGGGGGCGTCGTATCAGCGCATGCCGAGCGGCGCGGGGCACGATGCGCAGGAGATCGCGCACATCGCGCCGATGGCGATGATCTTCATCCCGAGCGTGGGGGGCATCTCGCATTCGCCCAAGGAGTTCTCCCGCCCCGAGGATATCGCGCGCGGGGCGGACGTGCTGCTGAATGCCGTGATCTCGGCGGATGCGGCGCTGAAGTAGGCGCCGCGCGGGGCTAGGCGGTCGCGGCCGTCCGCCCCGTGCCGCACACCGCGCAGAAGGTGAAGAACGCGTTCGTGCGCGAGCCGCAGCCGGTGCAGGTGTCGTAGAGCTTCATGCCGCAGTGGACGCAGAAGTTGGTGGGCATCCCCGAGCCGTTGTCCTTGTCTGCGGCGAGCGGGCGCTCGCACCCCGGGCACACCTTGAGCGCCATGCGCTTGAGCGCGTCTTCACTGCGCAGTGATTGGCGCCGTTCGGCTTCATTGCGCTGCTCGTCAGCCGCGCGCCGGGCGAGGTACGCCTGCATCCAGCGAATCGCCCAGCGCCCGACCACGATGCAGGCAATGACGCCTACGATGGAGCGGACGTAGCCGCCATAGCTGGGCAGGTATGGCACCAGCTCCACGAAGAATGCGATGAGCGCGAAGAGCACCACACCACGCAGCAGTGGCCACCACGGGCTCTGCCGCTTGGCGCGCACCATCCACGCGGCGATGAGCAGCAGCGGGAGCGTGAGCGCGAGCCGGATGCCGAAGACCTTGAGCTCCTGAACAAAGCGCGCCCGCTCGTACTGCGGCGCTGCCGCCTCGCGCAGCGCCTGCTATTTGCGCCCTTCCTCGGCGGCCTGCTGCTGCAGCTGCAATAGGTCGGCATCGAGGCGCTCGACGGCCGCCTGCGCGTCGCGCGCGGTGGCCTGAGCCATCTCGACCTCCCGCGTGCGGCGCAGCACCTCGGGATCCTGCGCCGGGTCGGTCGTCGCGGTGCGCGTCGCGATCCAGTCATCGAAGCGCGCCTTGGTACTGCGGGCCGCATTTTCGGCGGCGCGCGCGGCAAGTTGCGCGGAGTCGCGGCGTGGCTCGAGCGCCGTGCGGCGTGCCGCCAGTTGATTGGAGGCGAGCACGCTGGCCGCTTGGGCCCGCTGATCCACAAAGTCGGTGACGCTGACCGACTGATCCACGCCGGGGAGATCGGCGATGATGCGCGCGCCCAGCCCTGACAGGAAACTGGCAAAGACGAAGGAGATCGCCCACATGGCGATCTGGTAGAGCCGTTCGGGAACGCGGAGACTCTTCACGTCACGAGGGGAAAGAGAAACGAAGCGGGACCGTGGGACGAATAGCAGGCGGTGACGAACTCACCCATACGTCACCCGACGTACGTCACGCCGCTGCATTGACGCTGTCGTGATGCGCGCGCGGCACCTCACGTAGTGCATGAAACTGATGTGAATCACTCGAAAAATGCAGCAAAAATTGCCTGTTGACGGCGTGACACCAGCAGCGAATAGTGGATCCAGCTGCGGCGACGGAGTGCATGCACGTCGGCGTCGTGGTCAGGGGGGTGACCGCCCCGAAAGCGTTGTTGGTCGCAGCGCTTTCGTTCCGGAGTCTGGGTTGCGCCACTCGGCGGGTCGTCCAGTGCAAGCTGGCGAACACGACCGAATGTCACCGTGAACCAGATGTACGAACCGGCAACCGCCGGAACGACGGAATCCGCGTCGAACTGCCAAAGGCCACGGCAGGGAGATAGCGCCACGCCAAGGCGCGAGACAAATCCAACTGGACTTCGGTCCAGGGTCTGATGCCAGGACGAGCCCGCAGGGGCTTACGCCGAACAGCAGACTGAGGTGAGCCCAGCAGTGCGCTCGGCGCGGCAGAGATCAGTAGCGGTCTGCGAAAGCAGATGGCAGCAAGGGTCCGCCGATCGAGGCCAGCACGTTGAAAGCCCTCACATGGCCTGAACGGGTAGTCACGGGATCGCAACCCGTGGCTACCCGTTCGCGTTTGGGCCCCCCGACGGCCGATTCGCCGCGGCGCCTGCCCACTGTCAGAGCCGGCTGCCAGATTGGGGCATGGTCGCGAATGCTGCGCAATTTCGAGTCATTACCGGGAGCTCCCCCCGCCAGCTGCTGGCGCGGTTGGATGCGGATCAGTCCGCTGCCGCACTCGGGCCGTTCGACGAGGAAACGATCGTCGTCCAGAGCCTGGGGATGGAGCGGTGGGTGCGCCAACAGCTCGCTATGCGCCGCGGGGCGGCGGCATCGCTCGATCTGCCGTTTCCCGCCGCGTTCTGTCGCCGGCTGGCCACGCTGCTGCAGCAGGCGCAGCACGGTGTCGCGCTCGATCCGCGCTTTGACGAACAAGCGTTGACCTGGCGCATCACCGCCCTGCTCGATGACCGTAGCGAACTCAACGACGCGGCGTTTGCGCCGCTCGCGACCTATCTCGCCGGCGCCGATGCCGCCAAGCGCTACGCGCTCGCGCGGCGCATCGCCTCGCGCTTCGACGAGTACCGGCTCTACCGGCCTGAGCTGCTGCTGGCGTGGGAGGCCGGACGCGACGACGGGCCGGACTCGCCGCACGTGGCATGGCAGGCGGCCCTGTGGCGGCGGCTCACGAACGGCGAAACGCCGGCGCACTTCGCGCGCTGGTTCACCGACACGCTCGCCTTCCTCGAACGTACCGTCGCGCCACCCGCGTCACTGCCACCGCGTGTGGCGGTGTTTGGGGTCTCCACGCTGCCGCCGCTCTTCGTGCGATTGCTGCAGGCACTCGCGCGCTTCGTGCCGGTCACCTGCTACGTGCTCACGCCGTCCGCGGCCGGTTGGCAGAGCGAGGCGCCGCGCGACGCGCTGGAGGACGCGTTCGGTGGCACGTCACGGGAACTGCTCGCGGCGCTCACGCAGCACGGCGCGCCGGTGGAGCACCTCGACGCTCCTGCGGCGCAGACCCCGACCCTGCTGGCACAGCTGCAGCAGGCGCTGCGCGATCCCCACGCCTCCAGATGGGCCGCCGCGGTGAAGCGCGCGATCGACCCTACCGATCGCTCGTTGCTGGTGCACGACTGTCATTCGCCCGTGCGCGAGCTCGAAGTGCTCCGCGATCAGCTGCTTGATGCCTTCGCCGCCGATCCCACGCTGCGGCCGCACGATGTGCTGGTGATGGTCCCCGATGTGGAGCGCTACGCACCGCTGGCCGCCATCGTGTTCGGCGATCCGCACGGACGCGCCACGCCCGGTGACACCGAGCGCATCGCGATTCCGTATCGACTGGCCGATCGCGCCCTCGGCCGCGATGCGAGCGCCGCGCAGGCGCTCGCGATGCTGCTCGACCTCGTGGGCTCGCGCCTGACGGCGAGTGCCGTGCTCGATCTGCTGACGCTGCCACCGGTGCAGCGGGCCGCGGGCATTGCGCCGTCGCAACTCGACCAGATCACCGCGTGGGTCCAGGCCGCGGCGATCCGATGGGGGCGCGATGGCCTCGACCGAGGGTCGCACGCGCTCCCCTCCCTCGAAGACTTCACCTGGCGCCAGGGGCTCGATCGCCTGCTGGCCGGCTACGCCACCGGCCGCATCGACGCGCTCGTGGAGGGGGTGCTTCCCATCGCCGGCGACACGATCGGCGATGTGGAGCTGCTCGGTGCCTTCGTCGATTGGGTGGATGGCCTCTTCTCGCGTCTCGAGGCGCTGCGCGCTCCGCGTCCGCTCGCCGCGTGGAGTGCCCTGCTGCAGGAGATCCTGGTGTGGTTGGTGCGCCCCGATGGCCCCGGCGAGCAGGGCGCCTACGATCGGGTGCAGCGCGAACTGGTGCAACTCGCGCGCACGGCCGGCGATCAACTGGGCGAGGCGGCCGGTCGCGCGGTGCCCTTCGAGGTCGCGCGTCGCTGGCTGGGCACGGCGCTCAGCGGTGATCAGCATGACACCGGCTTCCTCACCGGCGGTCTGACGCTCTGCGCCATGAAGCCGATGCGCGCGATCCCCTTCCGGGTGATTGCGATGCTGGGACTTGATGACCGGGCCTTCCCGCGGCGGGAGCGTCGCGCCGCCTTCGATTGCATCGAGCTCGCCCCGCGCCCCGGCGATCGCAATCCCAAGGCCGACGATCGCCAGCTGTTCCTCGATACGCTGCTCTGCGCCGAGTCGCGGCTTATCCTGAGTTGGGTGGGGCATTCCCAGCAGAACAACGCCGAGATCGCGCCGAGCGTGGTGCTGTCGGAGCTGCTCGATCACCTCGATACCACGTTCACCGGCGCGCGCGAGCACGTCCTCGTGTCGCACGCGTTGCAACCGTTCAATCCGGTGTACTTCACCGGCGCCGACGTGCGCCGCTTCAGCTTTGACGAGCGCTGGGCGCGGAGCCTCGCGGCCGCACACACCCGACAGGCTCCACCGCCCTTCTGGGGTGGCGCGTCGGCCCCGACCCCGTCGCTGGCGGATGCGGCAGGCCAGCCACTCGTGGTGACGCTCGACGCACTGATGGACGTCTGGTGTAACCCCGCGCGCTTTCACTGCGTGCAGGTGCTGCAGCTGCGCGTCCCCGGCGCCGGTGACGCGGTGGAGGACGCCGAACCGGTCCGCGTGGCCGGTCTCGAGAAATACGCCATTCAGCAGACGATGCTGGAGCGGGCCTGGGCGCACACGGTGCACGGGGCGGACACGCCGCTTCTGTCACGCGCGGACGATGCCCGCCTGACGGTGGCCGCCGGACAGTTGCCCCCGGGGTCGCTCGGGCCACTCTGGTACGACCGCCTGCGCGACGAATTCGAAGGCTTCTGGGAGCCGTTGCAGCCACTCACGGTGCTCGATCCACTTGCCGTCCGTGTGGACGGCCCAGCGTGGTGCCTCGTGGGGCAGCTCGACGGACAGACGCCCAGCGGTCAACGTCGGCTTCGTGCGGCGCGCGTGGGCGTGAAAGACCGCGTGCAGGGGTGGATTGCCCATTGCGCCTACGCCGCCATGGGCGGCACCGGCCCAACCCATCTCTCGGGGCTCAAGGATGACACCGGCTTTGCCCCCATCAGCGCCGACGACGCCGTGCGCATCCTCTCCGGACTCATCGCCGCGTATCGCCACGTCCACTTGGCCCCGCTGCCGTACTTCCCGGAAGCCGGCGCGGTCTACGGCGCCAAGGCGAACATGGCGCTCGCGATCGATGCCTTCGAGCGGCGGAGTGAGTGGCGGCCGGCCGATGTTGATGATCCGCATGTCGCGCTGCTGTGGAAGGGGCGCGCACCGCTGACCGACGCCGCCGCGGCCTTCATCGGCTGGTGTGAGGCGCTGTGGGTGCCCCTGCTCGAAGCCGAAACGGCGTATAAGCAGGGCGCCAAGGGAGGTACGCGCGCATGAGCTCCAAGGCCAAGCCGCAGCCGTTCAACGTCGTCACCGCACCGTTCGAGCCCGGACTCTCGCTCGTGGAGGCGAGTGCCGGGACCGGCAAGACGTTCAGCCTGGCGCTCAGCATGGTGCGCCTGCTGCTCGAAGGGTCCGCCACCGAGCCGGTCGTGAGCGGCATCGGCCGCATTCTCGTGGTCACCTTCACCAATGCGGCCACCGATGAGCTGATCAACCGCATTCGTCGCGTGCTGCGCACCGCGGTCGATGTGTACAGCGGCATGCCGATGGATGAGCACGACGGCACCGTCAAGTTCCTGCGCGAGATGGCCGCCAACAAGCCGTGGGCGGAAGCGCGCATGCGTGCCGCCTTGGCGGCGGTGGACACGCTGTCGGTGTTCACCATCCACGGCTTCGCGAAGCGCGTCCTCGATGAATTCGCGTTGGAAAGCGGGACGCCCTTTGGCGCCGCGCTGCTCGAGAACGAAGACGACCTCGTGCGTGAAGCCCTGCACGACTGGTGGCGGCGGACCTTCTACGAGACGCCGCACCTCGCGCAGCTCGCCGTCGCTGCCGACCTGCGCCCGGACAGCTTCCTCGGCGACTATCGCACCTGGATGAACTGGCCCGGGGCCACGCTGGCGCCGGATCTCACGTTCAGTGCGTTCGAAGCACAGCTGCTCGAGGCGGTGCGCGCCTTCGCGGAGGCGTGGAAGCCGGAGGCGTTCGCCGAACGCGCGCTCGCCCTCACGTGGAACAAGGGGGCGCCCTGCGCCGACGCGGCGCAGATCGAGGCCCTCGATGCCGCCGTGCAGCGCGCCCGTCGTTTGCGCGTGGGCGATCCGGCGTTGTGGCGCGAGATCGTCCCGCTCATCGAACCGCTCACCGCCGAGGCGCTTACCGCCAAGGCCACCAAGCGCAGCGCTGTCCAGAAGGCGCAGGCTGCCACGATTCCCGACTGGCCCGAGTGCGCCGCCGCGAAGCACGTGGTCGAGGTCGCACTGCGGCAGGTCGCCGCGCTGCGCGCCGACTGTCTGCGCACGGTCCGCGAGGTGGTCGCGGCGGAGAAAGCGCGTCGGCAGGTGATCGGGTTTGGAGATCTGCTCGAGCGCCTGCATGGCGTCCTCGACGCGCAGGGGCCGACCGGCCTGCTGGCCACCACGGTGCGCGCCCAGTTCGACGCCGCCATGATCGACGAGTTTCAGGATACCGACGCGCGGCAGTTCCGGATCTTCACCACGATCTTTGCCGATCGCCCGCTGTTTCTCATCGGGGATCCCAAGCAGGCGATCTACGGGTTCCGTGGTGCCGACGTGCGAGCGTATCTGACGGCGGCCTCGCTCACGCCCGAGACGCGCCGGTATTCGCTGCAGCGTAACTTTCGCAGTACCCGTGACATGGTGGAGTCGGTCAATGCGCTCTTCCTCAAGCGCAAAAATCCCTTCATGCAGCACGGGATCGGCTACCCGCCGGCGGTGGCCGAGAAGGACTACCCGCTGCCCGCCGCGCTCCCCGGTGGGCACGCGTTGGAGCTGACCTGGCTCGAGCCCGGCGATGACGGACGCGCCTACACCGGGGGCGAGGCCGAACGTGTCAGCCTCGTCACCTGCGTCAACGACATCGTCGGACTGCTCCACGACGGATGGAAGCCCCGGCACATCGCTGTTCTCGTGCGCACCGGCTACGAAGGGCGCGCCGTGGAGGCGCTGCTGCGCGAGGCGAACGTGCCGGCCGTGGTGTCGGGCATGGACGATGTCTTCCACTCGCACGAGATGGACGAGTTGCATCGCCTGCTGCAGGCCATCGCCACCCCGCGGCACGCCCCACTCGTCCGCGCGGCGCTGGCCACCGATCTGTGGGGGGCGCGGCACGAGGACATCGCCCGACTGCTGGCACCGGAGGCCGAGGCCGAGTGGGAACAGACCCTCAACGCCTTCACGCGCTGGCGTGACCGCTGGGCGCGGGACGGACTCATGGCGATGCTGCAGGCCTGCTTCACCGAACAGCGGGTCTTCAAGCGGCTGCTCCCGCTCACCGACGGTGATCGCCGCGTCACCAATCTGCGCCACGCCATGGAACTGCTGCACACGGCGTCGGTGGAGCGGCAGCTGCACATCGACGGCGTGCTGCGCTGGCTGGCCGCAGAGCGTCTCGCCGATCACACTGAGGCCGACGCCACCGAGTTGCGCCTGGAGACGGATGCCGACGCCGTGCAGATCGTCACCATTCACAAGAGCAAAGGGCTCGAATACGACATCGTCTTCTGCCCGACGCTCTGGAATGCCCGCCTCACGAGCAAGGCGCCGGTCGTGGTGCAGGAAGCTGATGGGACGGTCTTCGAGCATGGCTCGGCATCGCTCGCCGCGCGGGTGGCGGTGGCGAATGCCGCCCGCCTCGCCGAGGATCTGCGACTGCTCTATGTCGCGCTGACGCGGGCTCGCTTCCGCACGTACGCCACGTGGGGGCCCGTCGTGAAGGGGAATGCCAAGGAGCGCGACGCCTGTCTCAAGGCCGATGGCAGCATTCACTCGGCGCTCGGCTACTTGCTGCTCGTCGATGAACTCGTCGATACGCTGCCGCCGGCCGACGTGCCGGCGCACGCGGCGGCGGCGCTGCTCGATGGCATGACCTCCATGCCCGCGCATCTCAAGGCGCTCGCCAAGGGGAGTCGCGGGCGGATCGTGGTGCGTGCCGTGCAGGGCGCGGTGGGCGGAGCCCGATGGGAGCCGCCGCAGCCGGCGATCCCCACACTCGCCGCGCGGACCTTGCCCACCGATCTCGCGCCGGCCAGGCGCTTTCGGACCTTTGCGCTCACGAGCTATACGGCACTCGCCAGTGGCCGCAGCAGCGATACGGTGGCCGATCTTGCCGAAGATGTCGCGCGTGATCTGGATGCCCCGCTGCCATCGGCGGCCACGATCGCGGTGACCAGTGCCGCGCTGCGCGCGCTGCCGCGTGGCGATTTTCGCGCCTTCCCGGCCGGGGCGCGCGAAGGCACCGTCTTGCACCGCCTGTTCGAAACGTCCGGCTTCACCGACACCTCGGCGCAGCTGCGCCCGCGGGCCGCGCGTCTGCTGCAATGGCATCACCTCGCCGAGAGCGATGCCGATGAGCGCATCGATGCGGTGGTGGAGATGATGACGGCGGTGTACCGCGCTCCATTCACCGCCGGCGCCCAGACCGTGCGTCTGGCCGATGTCCTCCCCACGCGCGCGCGCCACGAATGGCAGTTCACCCTGCCGGTGGCCAATGCGCAGGCCCCGCTGTCGGCGCGCGCCATCGCTGACGCCTTCCGACGCGCGCAGGATCCGGCGCTGCAGCGCTACGCGGATGCCGTGGCGGCCCTGCCGATGCGCCTCGTCTTCGGCTTTCTGCAGGGCTTTGTGGACCTGGTCTTCGAACACGATGGCCGCTGGTGGATCGTGGACTGGAAGTCGAACCGGTTGCCGCTGGCGCCGCAGAGTTATGCGCCGGAGGCGCTCTTCGAGGTGATGGCGGCGCACCATTATCTACTGCAGGCGCATCTCTATCTCGTCGCGGTGCATCGCTATCTGCGCACACGGCTGCCGAACTACCACGCGGCGCAGCACCTCGGCGGTGTGGCCTACGCGTTCTTGCGCGGCTTCGGTCCCGACGCGAGCGCCACCGGACACGGGTGGTTCACGATGCCGGCCGACCTCGCCGTCATCGAGGCGCTGGACGCGGCGCTTGGCAATGGCGATGCCCTGGCGGTGACGCCATGAGCACCGTTGTGGAGCTGCTACAGCCGCCGACCGCGCTCGAGGTGACCGCCATCGATCGCACCTTTGCACGCATGCTCGTTCGCCGGCTCGCGCCAGCGCGTGATGCGGCCCGCGAAGCGGCCCGTATCGATATCAACGCGGTGCGTTCGCTCGACCCGTTGCTGTATCACACGGCCCTGCTCGTGAGTACGGAGCGGGCGCAGGGCAACAGCTGCGTGGCACTCGAGGCCTGGGCGGGGCACACCGTGGCGGAGGAGGAGTCGGCGCTGCCGTTCACGTTTCCGTCGCTCGACGACTGGGTCGGTGCGCTGACCGTGAGTGGTGCCTGCGACGTGGCCGGTGCGCCCCCGCGTCCCGATCCGCTCGAACGCGCCCCGTTTGTACTCGATGGTACGCGCCTCTACCTCGCCCGCTTCGCCGCGGCCGAAGCGCGCGTGGCCACACAGATTCGCCAGCGGGTCGCGCAGGCCGCCTCGGCCGCGCCGCCCACCGCGCTCTTCGATCGGCTGTTCCCCGCCACGGCCACGGATGGTCAGCGCCAGGCTGCCGCGGCAGCGCTGGCCCAACCGCTCGTCTTCATCACGGGCGGGCCGGGAACCGGGAAGACCACCATGGCGGCGAAGCTGCTCGCGCTGCTGCTCGAACAGGACCCCACCCGACGCATCGCGTTGGCTGCGCCCACCGGCCGCGCGGCCGCGCGCCTTGGCGAATCGATGAACGCGGCCGTGCAGCGGGAACGGCTGCCCGATGCCGTCGCCGAGCGGTTGCCGCGCACCGGGGTGACGTTGCATCGGCTGCTCGGCTATCGCCCGTGGAACGATCGCTTCACCCACTCGGCCGCGTGGCCGCTGGTGGACGACGTGATCGTCGTGGACGAGGCGAGCATGGTGGACGTCCTGCTCATGGATGCGCTCCTGGCCGCCGTTCGCCCGGAGGCGCGGCTCATTGTGCTCGGCGATCCGGATCAGTTGGCGAGCGTGGACACTGGCTTTGTGCTCGGGGATATCGTGCGTGCCGCCGGTGAGGCGCATGCGCCAGCACCGTTGCGGGCCGCGATCGCGCCGCTCACGGTGTCGTATCGCTTTGGGCAGCGCCCCGGCATTGGGACGCTGGCCACTGCGGCCCGCACCGGTGATGCCGAGGGGATGCTGCAGGCGCTCGCGCCGGGCGCGTTTGATCATGTCAGCTGGCGGGGGCAACGCGGCAGCAGCCTCAGCGCGCTGCTCGAGCCGGTGCGCGCCCCGCTCGAGGTGTATCTCGCCAGCCGGTCGCCGGCGGAGGCGTTGGCGGCGCTCGGGCGCTTTCGGGTGCTCTGTGCGCTCCGTGATGGCGATGCCGGGGTGCAGGGGCTCAATGCGACGGTCGAGCGCTGGCTGCAGCGTCGCGGCGTGGCCGTGAACGGCTGGTACCATCACCGGCCGGTGCTCATCACCCAGAATGATCCGGCCACGCAACTCTTCAATGGCGACGTGGGCACCACCGTCGTGGTGGATGGCGAGCCGTTGGTGTACTTCGAGGGACCGCATGGGCCCCGGGCCATCGCGCCGGCGCGCCTTCCCGCGCACGAGACGGCATGGGCCATGACCGTGCACAAGTCGCAGGGCTCCGAGTTTGACCACGTGCTCGTCGTGCTCCCCGACGTGGACACGCGCCTGCTCACGCGGGAGCTGCTCTACACGGCGATCACGCGCGCGCGGCAGAGCGTGCACGTGGTCGGCAGCGAAACGACGCTGCGGCTCATGCTGAGCCGCAGCGTCGCGCGGAGTTCGGGGTTGGTGGAGCGGCTCCAGCGCTAGGGCTTTGGCTTCTCGTGGGCCTTGCCCATCGGTGATCCCATCAGGTCCCCACCGCCGGCGCGCGTGCTCACCATCTTCATGGCGCTGTCGGCGAGGGATTGGTTCTTGATCGCCTGCGCCACCATGTACACGCCGTACCACGGCGCGGCCTGATCGGGGACCTCGGCGGCGGCCTTCTCGTAGTACGCCTGCGCGACCGGATACTGCTTGAGCCGGAAGGCGACGTTGCCGCTGTCGAGCAGGGCGGCGGACTTGACCGTCATCCCCGGCGGCGGACCGGCGGGCGCCGCGTTCGCGCTCCCGGCCGCCGGTGGCATGGCGCCCTCCGCGAGCGGCGTGCGCCCCTTGGTGTCGTCATCTGCGCAGGCAGCCAGCAGGGCCACCGCGCTCAGCGAAAGCAGCAGTCGTGCAGTCATGACCGGAAAGTGCAGGGAAGGGCGCTAGTAGCGCCAGCTGAGGCCGACGTATTCCTGGAGCACGCGGTCCACCTGACCGTGCTCGCGATAGAACGAGCCCATGAGGTACCACGACCGGCCAATGCCCGCATCGGCGTCCACACCAATCCAGGTGGACTTGGTGGCGCCAAAGTCCACCGCTCCACGCGTGTCGGTGCGCTGACCGGCGCTGGCCTCAAGGCGGAACAGCCCACGCGGGGAGAGTTCGAAGGAGCCCGAATACAGCTGGCCACTGACCGTCGGGCCGTTGTACTGCGTGCCACGGGCGCGCAGCGAGATCCCCAGTGGCGTCAGCCGTGAGACGGTCATCGACGCCGTGTTCGAGGTGCTCTTGCCCACGGTCGTGCCATCGCTCACGCGCGTGTCGGCGTTGGCGTAGAAGTGGGGCAGGCTCACCGACGCGCCGCCAAAGTAGCCGCGACGCAGGGCATCGTCGAAGGCGACGTCGGGCGTGATGAAGTCGCGATAGAGGCGGACATTCCGCCGGCTGTCGTACCCGGCGTTGAGCGAGAGCCCTCGCGTAACCGAGACGCGGGCCGTGGCGAAGGTGCTCGACCAGGTGAGCGGCTTGTTCTTCTCCGCGGTGAGCTTCCAGCCGCGATTGAGATCGACTTCCTGGGTGGCGTAGATGCTGATGATGGGGTTCACGATGAGCGTGTTGAGCAGCAGGAACTCGCGGTTCACGCCGTCCACGCCATACGACCCCACCCCGCCCACGGTCGCCTGATACATGCCCCGTGTACCGGGGGCGTTGTGCCATTGCAGATACGCGCCGGCTTCGCGGATGTCGGCGGCCGGCATGAACTTCACCTGATCGGGCTGCGTGCCGGCAATCGCGCCGTACTTCCAGTGGGCGTTGTCAAAGTCCATCGACACGCCATCAAAGAACCCGACGGGAGACAGGACCTTGGAGAGCTGGCGCCCCATCGTCACGCGGCTCGGCGAGGTCCCGGCGGTCTGGTACTCGATCGCCGACTGATACACGCGGGTGCTGTTGTCCACGAGGCCGGAGCCCGAACGCTGCTGATGCGCGCGCGCGTCCACCAGCAGGCCGAACGCCGACTGACCGATGCGGTGGCCTTCGAGGCGCACGTCGAACGCGGGCTGCGTGATACGCCCGCTGGCGCTCGTGCCGTTCTGCATCGTGAGATAGCGCACGCCGAGGCGCGCGTTCATCGTGCGCGGGCCGCGCCGCTTTGGCGTGCTCACCGGCGCGAGAATCGACGTCGAGCTGGTGGTCTGGCTGCCCGCGGCGCGCGCAGCGGTATCGCCGGTCGGCGCGGACGCTACGGCGAACGACGGCAGGAAGCGCCCGCTGTCGCCGACGACGATCGCCGCGCTTCCGGCGCGCGCCTTGCCCGCTGCCCGCGTCGAGGAGACGTATTGCACCTCGACCGTGGCCACGACCGAATCCTTGCGGACGATCTGCACCGCCGACTTTTCCTGCAGCCCCTGCGTCGTGCCGCCATCGAGATAGATCGATTCGCCACTCAGATAGGTGACGTGCACCCAGCGGTAGGGCGATGGCGCGGCCGGCGCTGCCGCCGGCTTGGTGGAATCGCTCGTGGTCGCCGCCGCCGCCGACTTGGGCGCGGGCTTCGCCGGCGTGGTCGGGCGCGTGGTGGTGGGCCGACGCACCGGGGCCTTCACCGGCGGTTGCGCCGATTGGGCACCGGCGGCCTGCGTCGCCAGCACGGCGAACAGCGCGAGCGCCGTGGGGTGTCTCATCCCGCCTTCCCGCGCGGATGGCAGCTGTAGCACGCCGGGCTGCTGTAGCTGTAGCCCGCGCGACCCACATGCTGCTGATCCGTCTTGGTCTTCAGGTGGCAGGTCAGGCAGGTGAATTCCTTGTAGTTCGCGTTGTTCGCGTGACACTGCGTGCAGCTGTTCCAGCGCCCGAGGTGCGCCCCCGAGTAGATCGGGAACCACGGATCGTGCGCGAACTTGGCGCCCAGCCAGGCCGTCGTCGTGTGGCAGGTCTCACACGTCGTCGGGAACATGGCCGTCTTGTGATTCGGATTCGTCGTGGCGTTGAAGGCCGGCAGGTGACACGACGAGCAGATCTTGGAGGTGCCGCGATACACGCCGGTGCCGTGGCACTGGGCACAGGCCACCGTCTTGTGGGCGCCAGTGAGCGGGAAGGCGGTGACGCTGTGATCATAGGTCGCCGGCGTCCACGCATTCACCGTGTGGCAGGTCTCACACGTCGTCCCGATGCCGTTGCTCGCATGCGGCGGCTTGGTCGTGGCGTTGTACTTGGGCAGGTGGCACGACGCGCAGGCCATCGACTTGCCGCGGTACACGCCATCGCCGTGGCAGCCGGCGCAGCTTACGGCGCGATGCGCCCCGGCGAGCGGGAAGCGCGTCACGCTGTGGTCGTAGGTCGCCGGCGTCCAGCCATTGGTGGTGTGGCAGGTCTGGCAGCTCGTCCCGATGCCGTTGCTCTGGTGCGCGGGCTTCGCGGTGGCATTGTACTTGGTCAGGTGACAGCCGCTGCACAGCGTGGTCTTGCCCTTGAACACGCCGTCGCCGTGGCAGCCCTGGCAGCTCGTGGTCTTGTGCAGCCCCGTGAGCGGGAACGCGGTGGCGTTGTGGTCAAAGCTCGAGGGCGTCCAGGCGGTCGTCGTATGGCAGCTCTGGCAGACCGTGGGGAAGCCGCCCGCCTTGTGGTTCGGATTCGTGGTCGCGTCGAACCTGGCCTGATGACACCCGATGCATTCCTTCGGGGTGCCGGCGTACACCGCGTTCTTGTGGCACGAGAGGCACACCACGGTCCGGTGCGCCCCCGTCAGCGGGAACGCCGTGGTGTTGTGGTCGAAGGTGGCGGGCGTCCACGCCGTCGTCGTGTGGCACTGCTGGCACGTGGTCGGGAACCCGGCCGTCTTGTGATTCGGATTCGTGGTCGCGTCGAACTTGGCCTGATGGCAGCTCGCGCAGCTGCTCGGCGTGCCGGTATACGTGCCCGTCTTGTGGCAGGCGAGACACGTCACCGTCTTGTGGCTCCCCGTGAGCGGGAACTTGGTCAGGTTGTGATCGAACGTCGCCGGCGTCCACGCGGTTGTCGTGTGGCACTGCTGACACGTGGTGGTGAACCCGGCCGTCTTGTGGTTCGGGTTCGTGGTCGCGTCGAACTTGGCCTGATGGCAACTCGCACACGCGGTGGGCGTGCCCGTGTACTGCCCGTTCTTGTGGCAGCTTTCGCACGCCACCGGGCGATGACTGCCGGTGAGCGGGAAGCGCGTCAGGTTGTGATCGAAGCTCGCGGGCTTCCACGACGTGGGGTTGTGGCACACGCCACAGGTCGTCGGGAAGTTCGACGCGCGGTGATTGGGGTTCGTGGTGGCGTCGTACTTCGCCTGATGGCAGTTCACGCAGCTCGAGGGCGTGCCGGCGTACTGCGCGTTCTTGTGGCAGCTCTCGCACGATACCGCGCGGTGCGATCCGAGCAGTGGGAAGCGCGTGTTGTCATGGCTGAAGCTCGACGGCTTCCAGCCATTCACCGAGTGACACGTTTCGCACGTCGTGGGGAAGCCCCGATGGCTCGGGGTCAGCGCCGCATCGGCATCCTTCTGATGGCAGCTCTGGCACACGCTCGGCTTCCCGGCGTACACGCGATCGCTATGGCACGCGAGGCACGCCGCCGCCACGTGCCGACCGAGCAGCGGGAATTTGGTCTGGGTGTTGTGGCTCCACTGGGCGCCGAGCCACTTGCTGGTCGTATGGCACGTTTCGCACGTGGTGCCGAAGCGCGCTTCCTTGTGGTGCGGCTGCGTGGAGGCGTCGTACTTCGTCTGATGGCAGCTCACGCAGGTCATCGGCGTGCCGCGCGTGACCCCGTTCACGTGGCACTGCGCGCAGCTCGTGGCCAGGTGCGCGCCCGTGAGCGGGAAGCGTGTGCTGTTGTGATCGAAGAGCCCCGGCTTCCAGGCGCTGGTGCTGTGGCAGCCTTCGCAGGTGGTCGGATAGCCGGCCGCCTTATGGTTCGGATTCACGGCGGCGTCGAACTTGGCCTGATGGCAGCTCACGCACGCCATCGGCTTGCCCTTGAAGACGCCGTCGCTGTGGCATTGCGCGCAGCTTGCGCCTTCGTGCGCGCCGGTGAGCGCAAAGCGCGTGCTGCTGTTGTGGTCGAAGCGCGCTCCCTGCCAGGCCGAGGTCGTGTGGCAGCTTTCGCACGCAGTGGAGAAGCCGGTGTGCACCGGGTTCCGGGCCGCCGTGGCGTCCTTCTGGTGGCACGACGCGCAGGCCATCGCCTTGCCGCCGTACACCTTGTCAGCGTGGCAGGCGAGGCAGGTGGCAGCGACGTGCTGGCCGGTCAGCGGGAACTTGGTCTTCGTGTGGTCGTACTTGGCGCCCTTCCACACCGCGGTCGTATGGCACGTCTCGCAGGTGGTCGGCAGCTTGGCGGCCGCGTGGTCGGGGTTGATGGACTTCGAGAAGTCCGTCTGATGGCAGCTCACGCAGGTGGTGGGCTTCCCCTTGTAGACCTTGTCGGCGTGACACTGCGCGCAGGTGGCCGCACGGTGCCCCCCGGTCAGCGCAAAGCTCGTCATGCGATCATGGTCGAACTTGGCGCCGGGCCATCCCGACGTCGTATGGCACGATTCGCAGGCCGTGGAGAAGCCATCGTGCTTGGGCGCGGTGGCCTTGGCCGCATCCGGCGCGTGACAGCTGCTGCACACCTTGGACTTGCCGGTGAACACCTTGTCGGCGTGGCAGCCGGCGCAGGTGGTCATCAGGT
The DNA here is from genome assembly GCA_019752115.1 of Gemmatimonadaceae bacterium. NCBI lineage: Bacteria > Pseudomonadati > Gemmatimonadota > Gemmatimonadia > Gemmatimonadales > Gemmatimonadaceae > Gemmatimonadaceae bacterium. The sequence goes on along the minus strand of JAIEMN010000004.1, from coordinate 129,242 downwards.
GGCGACCGGTGAGCGGGAAGGTCGTGGTGTTGTGATCGAACGTCGCCCCGGTCCACGTGCTGATGGTGTGGCAGTTCGTGCAATCGGTGCTGAACTTGGCGGCCGTGTGCGCGGGGCTCCGGGTCGCCTGATACGTGTCCATGTGGCAGCTCGCGCAGGTCGCACTGCGCGCGAGGAAGCGCTGCTGGCCGGGGGCCGTGCGCTGATGGCACGACTCGCACGTCGCGAGGGCATGCGCACCGCGCAGCGGGAACCGGGACCCTTCGTGGCTCCGCACCGCGGCGCCGCGATCGACGAAGCTGCGCGTGTTGTGGCAGCGCTGGCAGGTGGTGCCCAGCTCGCCGTTGTGCGTATCGGTGTGGCACGACGCGCACGAGGTCTGCGCGCCGCGGAAGTCGAGGCTCTTGTGGCAGCTCATGCACGTCGTGCGGACGTGCGCGCCGGTGAGGGGGAACGTCTGGGCGGCGTGCTTGAAGTCCGGCGCGATGCGGGCCGGCTTCCACCCGTCTGCCCGGTGGCAACTCGCGCACGCCTCGCGCAGGGTAGCACCGTGCGGTGACGTCACCGAGCTGACGGCCTTCGCGGCCGTACCGCTGGCGGGTGCCGGGGTCTGCGGGCGCGGGCCGTTCTGCGCGTGCGCGGGCCGCCCACCGAGTGCCAGTGCACTCAGCAGGCCAACGGCGGCCAGCAACGGGCGGAAGCGATGCGGCGTCATAGCGCGCCTTTGGCAGAGGGGGCGTGGCAGGATTCGCACGCGGTGGATACGCCAGCGTACTGCCGGCGGGCAGAGAGCGGCGCAGTCGGGTCGGCACTGGGTGTCACGGCATGACACTTCGCACACGGCACCTGGGAATGCGCACCCGTGAGGGCGAATTTCGTCTTGCCGTGATCGAAGCGCGTCGCACCACCGAAGCGATCCGTGACATGACACCCGTCGCAGGCGCCCTGATCCTTCCGCTTCGCGAACTGCGCCGCGTGCACGTCGGCGTGACACTGACTGCAACTCCGCGTCTTGGCTGCGGCGAACGGCAGTGGCCGCGCCTTGCTCACCAGTTTGAGCGACGACGCCGGCGCCTTGCCTTGCATTTCCTGATGGCACTGCGCGCACTCGACCGCGCGATGCGCGCCATCGAGCGCATATCCAAAGCTTTCGTGCGTCGCGAACGACACCGCCGCCGGACGGAAGCGGGCAAGTTCATGGCAGCCGCGGCATCCCAGTTTCGCGCGGGCGCCGCCCGGGGCGTAGCGACCGGCATGCGGATCGAGATGGCAGCTGCTGCACGCCGTATCCGCCGCACTGGCGCCCATCGCAAAGACGAACTTGGCGGTCCCCGCCGGGGTGGTCAGCGCCGGCAGGTCTTTGCGGACCACGCCATGGCAGGCGGCGCAGGTCGCGCTCGCGTGCGCGCCCTCCAGCGTGAACCGGAACTTGGCGTGCGCCGCCACCGTGATCGTGCTCGGCTTGAACCCCTCGAGCGTGTGGCACTGCACGCATCCGGTATTCGCAGCCTTCACGGCCGGCTGGCCGCCGTGCACATCCTGGTGGCAGCTCGTGCAGCTCGTGCTCGCCATCTGGAGCTTCACGTACTTGGCGGTGAGTCCGGGCGTCGTCGTACCCGGGGTGGCCACGGTGGTCGTGTGGCACTTCGCGCAGGCGATCGCGGCGTGCTTGCCTTCCAGCGGGTACTTGGTCGTGGCGTGATTGGCCACCGTGAACGTGGCCGGCGCAAAGCCATCCACCACGTGGCAGCTTTCGCACGCTTTCGCCTTGGTGGCCTCGCCGCGGTGCACATCCTGATGACAGCTCGCGCACGTCGCGAAGGCCGGTGTGGGCTTCTCGTTGTCCTTTCCGTGGCACGCCGCGCAGCTCACCCGCGCATGCCGCCCCTGCAGCGGGTAGCGGGTGGCATTGTGGTTGAAGGCGCGTTTGTCGATGGCGTCCCAGCCGGTCGTTTCATGGCAGCTCGTGCACGACTGCTTGAGACGCCCCTTGTGCGGGTCCGCGTGGCAATCGGAGCAGCGCGCGAACGGCACCGGGCGGAAGATCGGCACGACCTCGCCCTTGGGGTTGGTCTTGCGCGGCAGCTTGGTCGTCTCGTGGCACTCGGCGCACTTCACGTCTTCGTGCTTGCCCGTGAGCTTGAAGCGGGCGTCGTCATGATCGAACTTGGGCGCCTTCTCCCACGTGCGCGCATCGTGGCACTTGTCGCAGCCGCCCTTGAGTTCACCTTCGTGGATATCGTCGCGGGCATGACACGTGGCGCACGTGGCGCTCATCCCCACCCACGGGGTGCCGGTCTTGCGCTTCGACAGCGCCGCCACCGCATCCTTCTTGTTGGCCACCGTGTGGCACTTCTCGCACTCGGTGGTCGTGTGCTTCCCCTCCAGCGCGTAGCCCGTCGAGCGATGATCGAACCGCGCCTTGCTGGTGGGCCAGGCAATCATCTCGAACTCCACCCCGGCATGATCGGGGTGGCAGCTCGCACACTCGAGCCGCTGGCCGGCGGGCAGCTTGCCGTGATAGCCGCGCTTCTCGGTGATCAGCGTCTGGACATCCTTGTGGCAATTCAGGCACGCCTGCGCCATCGGCTGGCGATTGAGCGGATGGCACTGCACGCAGTTGGCCGCGCCTTCGAGCGTCGTGTGCGCGCGCGACAGCTTGCCCGGGGAGATCTGTCCCTGGGCCTCGCGGGTCGTGGCGCACACCAAAAGCCCCGTCAGCATGACGAGGCTCCGGCGCCAGACGCCGACCAGCCGGCCGCGGTCGTTGCGCACGCGATCACTCACGCAATCCTCATCCGGCGCGAGCCACGTGGGTCGAGTCGGACGGGCTGGCCGTGGCGGCGCCGCTGTTCACGGCCTCCACGTCCATCTGGATCGGGACGTCCTTGTCCACGATGCGTATGCCGAGCTTCTCGAGGAACGTCGTCGGCGCCTCGCCGCCGATGCGGATGATCACCGTGTCATTCGGCAGGATCATCGAGTTGCCTTCGACTTCAATGCGCACGCGATCGGGCTGAATCTCCCGCAGCTCACTCTGGAGCATCGGAATCACCTTGCCCTCGGCGATGGCCTTGTTGAGCTTCTCGGTGTTGCGCGGCTTCACGCGATTAAAGTCGGTGCCGCGATACGACAGGCGCACTTCCGTGTTCGGCTGATTGGCGAGGCCCAGCGCACTCTCGACCGCGCTGTCGCCACCGCCCACGACCATGACCTTCTGGCCGGCAAAGGCCTCCATCTCGACGATGTCGTAAAACACCTTCTCGGTCTCCTCGCCCGGGACACCGAGTCGGCGCGGCGTCCCGCGGCGCCCCATCGCCAGCACGACGCGACGGGCCCGATAGCGGGCGCCGTCGCTCATGACTTCGAAGAACGCACCGTTCCGAACCACGCGATCGACCTTGACGCCGGTCTTCACGTTGAGCCCGGTGTTGGCCACGATGGTTTCCCACACCTCGAGCAGCGTTTCCTTCGAGGCGTCGGCGACCCAGAGGTCTCCATACAGCGGAATCGATACCGGCTCGGCCAGCAGGAGCTTCTTGCGAGGATACTTGCGGACCGTGTCCGACAGCGAGCCCTGCTCGAGGATCACGTAGTGCAGGTGCTCCTTGTGGGCCTCGAGACCGGCCGACAGACCGGCCGGACCCGATCCCACGATCACCACGTCGAACGCGTCCTCATCGCCATCGGGGCGCGCTTCACCGCCAGGCAACTCCGATGCAATGTGCTCGACCGCCAGCTTGCCTTCGTTGATCGCATTCTTGATCAGGCCGCGGCCCCCCAACTCGCCGACAATGTAGATCCCCGGCACGTTGGACATGAAGTTCGCATCGATCAGCGGCACCGACACCCGATTCACGGCAGCGCCCGTGGTCACGCTGATGCCGCCAACCGGACACGCCGCGACGCACTCGCCAATGCCTTTGCAGAGCGCGTCATTGACCACGGCCAGCTTGCCACGCATCGAGATGGCGCCGTCCTCCGGGCACGCCGCCACGCACGTCCCGCAGCCGACGCACATGTCGGCTCGCACCAGCGCCTTCGGCTGGCCACCGCCAAGGGCCGTGGCGCCCAGCGCCATTGGCGCTGCCACGATCTCGAAGAGCTGCTGCGCCACGCCGCACCCGGGGCAGTACGTGGACTTGGTCGGTACCGGGGCACCGCATCGGACGCAGTTGTGCGTCGACGTCATGTTGCCGCCGCTGGTCGCGGGCGCCGCATCCGACGACGGCGCACTCTTGCGGAGCTGCAGCCAGATGAAGAAGCCCGTAAGCGCGAAGAAGCCAAGCGTGGTGAGCAGCATGGGTGCCTACCAGAACCAGGTCTGGCCGACCGCAATCACGACCACCACATGCACCGTCACGGCGATGAGGGCGGTGAGCGCAAACGGCATGTGAGCGATGTGCCAGAACTTGAAGACGCGCTGCGTCGCCTCGAGCATGCGCACCTGATCGGTGAGCGCGATCTCGCGGCTGGCGAGCGTCACGGCCTTCTTGATCGTGGCCTTCGACACGCCCTTGCGGGCCCAGAGCGCCGACAGTTCACGGCGGCGCTGCCAGCGGCGCACGTCATTGAGCAGCAGCCCCTCCAGCACGCCCCACACACTCGTGTTGGCGGTGCGCTCGGCGGGCTCGATCAGCTTGCGCAGCTCGTCGATCGGCTCGTTGAGGGCCTTGGACAGCGCCTGCAGCACGTCCAGCTGCTCCGCGGCCACTTCATCGCGCGTGAGCTCCACACCGCTCTTCGCACGCGGGATGCGCACGTACAGATAGCGACCGACCACACCCGAGGCACACACGATGAGCATGGCGATGAAGCCCAGACCAATCACGCCGTCGGAGCGCCACGCGGCGTGAATGGTGAGCAGCAACGGCAAACCGAGCGCCGTCGTGACATGCACATCGAGCCAGCGCGCCACGGCGCCGGTCCACTTGAGCGGCTTCCACCGCTTGCGCAGCGGGTAGAGCCACAAAAAGACGAAGATGACGAAGGCCAGAATGCCGGCCGTTTGTCCGATATCACCCGAGGGCTTGAGCAGTTGGTGCCACGGGTGGCGCGGGCGGGCCGTGGCGGGCGCGAGGTAGTACGGCGCGCCAAGAACGTTGATGGCGATGAGCGCCGAGAGGAGCAGCGTGAGGGGCACGCCGTCCAGGCGACTCGCGCCCGGCTTCTTTGCCGGGCTCGGGACGCGGGCCGTGGTGGTCGGAATGGGCAACGGCGACGTGGGTGCAGTCATCAGGCTGGCCAGCGATTTCGAAACGGCAGGGCTCGTCAGCCCTCCGTAGAACTGCGTACGGGAGTTCCCCTACTCCGCTGGGACGAATGAACTATGGATGAGGTCTCACGAGCGCAGTGACCCAGCGCACCAAGCCGGGGAATACTTCGAGACGGTGTGACAGGCGTTACCAGAATCCATAACTGCATACCTGAGTGAGATTTACAGATATACCGAAATCAGGAAAATTATAGATGAAGGAAACGTTATATACGACAATTCGTGCCCGGCGCGAAATAGGCTGAGCTCGCTATTCGCGGCGCGTTATCGCGAGCGGCGGCAGCCCGGAGTACCATTGGGAGCTCGGCACCCCTGTGATTCACGCTCTGACCGATCTGCCATGCTTCGACGCCCCCTCGCGACCGGCCTCGTCCCGCTCCTGCTGGCGCTTCCCGCCGGCGCTCAGGACGCCCCCTTCCTCCGCGTCCGCATCGACGACGCCCGCAATCGGGCACTGCTCGAGATCCCCGCGGCGCAGCTGAACAAGGACTTCCTCCATCAGGTCACCATCGCCACCGGCCTGGGGAACGGCAGCCTCGATCGCGGCTCCACCGGCCCCAACGGCATCGTGCGCCTGGAGCGTCGGGGCAATCGCGTCCTGCTGGTGCGCGACAACTGGGGCGTGCGCACCCTCACCGGCGACGCCGTCCAGCAGAAGGCCGCGCGCGATGCCTTCCCGCGCTCCATCGTCGGCTCCTTTCCGATTGAGCGCGACTCGAGCGGGGTGATCGTCGCCGATGCCTCGTCGCTCTTCCTGGGCGATGCCTACGGGGTGGCGGAAAACCTGCGCGGCGCCGCGCCCGGCGCCGGTGCCTATCGCGTCGATGCGGCGCGCAGCTACATCGACGGCGAGCGCACCAAGGCGTTCCCGCGCAACGTCGAGGTGCATGCGGTCCTCACCTTCGTGACCGACCAGGGCGGCCGCGGCGGGCGCGGTGGGCTTGCCCCCGATGCGAAGGCCATGACGTTCGAGGAGCACCACTCGCTGGTGATGCTCCCGGATACCACGGGCTTCCGTCCGCGCATCGCCGACCCGCGCTACGGATACGGCACCACGTCCTTTGCCGATCTCTCCGAGCCGCTCAGTGGCGACTACCGCAGCGGCTACGTGAACCGCTGGCGCCTCATCCCCAAGGATCCCGCCGCGTACGCGCGCGGTGAACTGGTGGAGCCGGTCACGCCGATCACCTACTACCTCGACCCCTCCACGCCCGAGCCGTACAAGTCGGCGATGAAGGAAGGCGGCAACTGGTGGGCCAAGGTCTTTGAGGGCGCGGGCTTCAAGAATGCCTTTCGCGTGCTCGATCTTCCGGCGGGCGCCGATCCGATGGATGCCCGCTACAGCATGCTCTTCTGGCTGCATCGCAACGGGCCTGGCCCGAGCGTCGGCGGCAGCTACTCCGATCCGCGCACCGGCGAAATCATTCGCGGCATGGCGCGCATGGACGCGTGGCGCTCGCTGATCGACTACAACATCTGGGCCGGCGCCGTGCCGGCGGCGGGCCCGAATGGTCCCAACGTGACCGCCGAGGCGTTCGCCATGGCCCGTCGCCGTCAGCATGCGGCGCACGAAATCGGCCACACGATCGGTCTCCAGCACAACTACATCGCGAGCACGCAGAACCGCTCGAGCGTGATGGACTATCCGTTCCCGTTCATCACCGTTGCCAAGGATGGCACGCTCGATCTGCGCGACGCCTACCGCACCGGCCCCGGCGCGTGGGACTCGCTCGCCATCAACCTCGGCTATCACTGGTTCCCCGACGCCGCGAAGGAAAAGACGGGGCTCGCCGCCATCATGAAGGACGGCATCGCCCGCAACGTGCGCTTCATCAACGACACGTACGCCAACAGCAACACGCCCAATCCCTTCGTGACGCGGTGGGAAGAGGGCGCGACGGCGTTCGATGCGGTCAATCGCACGCGGGCCGTGCGGCGGGTGCTGATCGACAAGTTCGACGAGCGCGCGATTCAGCCCGGCGAACCGATGGCGCTCCTCAACATGCGATTCACCCACGCGTACCTGCATCACCGGTACTCGCTGGAGGCGGTGGCCAAGTACGTGGGCGGCGAAGACTTCAGCTTTGCGCTGCGCGGCGACGGGCAGGTGCCGACGCGTCTCATCGCGGCCGATGAGCAGCGCAAGGCGCTCACTCTGGCCCTCGACGCCATCCAGCCCGCCGAACTCACGGTGCCCGATCGCGTGCAGGCGCTCATTCCGCCGGCTCCTCCGGGCTTCAACGGCGATCAGATCTGGGCCGAGGGCTACACGGGTCCCACATTCGATCCGGTGACGCTCGGTGGGGGGCTCGCCACCGAAGTGATCGGCTATCTGCTCGACCGTGAGCGCGCCGCGCGCCTGGTGGTGCAGGCGTCGCGCGACGCCAATCAGCTCACGCTCGACGAAGTGATCAGCACGATCCTCACCCGCACGTGGGGATCGCCGGCACCCGCATCCGCGGCCGAGCGGGCCATGCAGCGCGCGGCGCAGCGTTCGGCGCTGGATATCCTGCTCGACCTCGCGGGCGATGCGAAGGCGATGCCCGATGTGCGCGCGGCGGCGGTGCACCATATTAAGGCCCTCCAGACTCGCCTGGGCGGCATGACCGGCGCCGACGATGCGGCGAAGGCGCACATCAGCGCCGCGCTCTTCGATATCCAGCGTTTTGTGGACGGGAATGACAAGCCGGAGCTGCGGCCACGCTATCAGGTGATCGTGCTGCCCTGGCCGTAAAGCGCACGCGACCGGTCGATCGCACGACAGGCGCGCGGGACGAACGGTTGGGCACCGAGGCTGGCGCACGTCGCGTCAGCCTCGTTGCTTTGTGACATGCTCTCGGTGGGACATCATCCGCTCGAATCGGCACGAGAGGCGGCGTTGCGCCTCCTCTCGCGATTGGTGCTGTGGCTTTGGACGCCGGTCTTTGGTGCGGGACTGATCTCGCGCTGGAATGAGCCGGGCACGCGCCCGCTCATCCTGCTGGTGTTGGGAGGTCTGCCATTCGTGGGGTGGCTGCTGCAACGCCCGCGCTGGCCCGCGGAGCAGCGCGCCCGGTACGCGATTGCGGTCATCATGCTGATCTCGATCGTCCCGATGATCGTGAATGCCCCGCGCGCGCTCAGCACGATGGCAGTCGTGGTGGTGCTCACGCTCTCCATGCTGTTCTACGGCATGCGGGCCTCACTCGGCGTGCTGGCGGCGTATGTGGTGGCGGTCGTCCTCAATCTCGTCCTCTCCGCCAACAACCTCGTCACTCCAACGGCGCCCGAATATCTGCAGCCGGTGACGTATCGCATCGTCACCATTCTGGTGATGTTCACGGGGCTGTGGTTCAGCGCACGGGTACTGCAGCAGACCATCCACATCTACCGTGATGCGCAGGCCGAAGCGGAGGCCCGCCTGCAGGCCATGCTGGAGGCGCAGCGGGAAGTCGAGGTGCTGCAGCGCCGCGAGCTGGTAAATGTCGTCACCACCGGGATGACGCACGATCTGGCGAACATCGTGCAGGTGATGACCGCTACGGCCGAGCTGCTCGAAGAGCATCCGCTACCCGCGGAGGCGCAGGTGGCGATCCGTGATCTGCGTCGGGTGGGCGACGAGGCGTCGACGCGCCTGCGCACGATTCTGACGGTGGGGCGGGAGACGGGGGCCGACGATACCACCGCGATGCCGAGCGAGCTCTTCGCTCGACTCGACCTGATCTTGCGCCCGCTCATGGGGCAGCGGGTGCAGGTCGAGCTGAAGAATGAAGCCGACGCGCCCCTCGCCATCGATCGCGGACGACTCGAACAGGTTCTCATCAACCTCGCGCTCAACGCGCGCGACGCGATGCCGGCCGGTGGCACGCTACGCGTGCACGCCTATCCGCAGGAAGACGGTGTGCTCTTTGACGTGCAGGATACCGGCACCGGTATTGCCACGGAGGTGCAGCGACGCATGTGGGAGCCCTTCTTCACCACCAAGACGTGCGCGCGCGGTACGGGGCTTGGGCTCGCGATGGTGAGCCGGATTCTCGAAGGGGCCCGTGGCCGGGTGCGCGTGAGCAGCGCCGTGGGGCGGGGCACGACCTTCAGTGTGTGGGTGCCAACGGCGCCCGTGTGAAGCGCAACAGCGCCACCAGAATCCACGCGCCGCTGTTGATGTGCATCAGCTCCGTCGCCACGACGGTGGTGAGCGTGAACAGCGGCGCGCCTTCCATGTAGGGTTCGTACGCCGCCGCAATGGGGCCCACGCCATAGACGGCGATGGCAATGGTCGCGAGAATCGTGAACCAGCGTACCGCGTACGGCGTCATTTTGCCGAGCGCGGCGAACACGGCGGCCGCGAGGAGCGCACCGATGACGCTGAACAGAACTGTCTCGCCCACGCCAATGGTGAGGGTGCCGTAGCGTTCGGCGACTTTCAGGATGACCACGTTCCCCGCCACGCCACCGGTGGTGGCGATGGCGGTGGCCAGGGGAATGCGACGGAGATCGATGCGGGGTTCGAGCATGGCGGCAACCTAATGCGCCGCCACGCGCCCCGGTTCCGCGCCCTAGGCCGGCGCGAGCATGCTTTCGATGAACCGCGTCTCGAGCAGCGCCTGCTGCGAGCGCTCCTTGTGCACCTGCCGGGCCCGGATCGCGTTCACCATCTCGAGTGCGGTATGCGGTGCCGGGGGGAAGGCGGCGTCACTCGTACCGAGCGGCGTCACCCGATCGCCCCAGCGCACGAGCAGCGCGCCGAACGTCAGTCCACCACCAAAGCCGGGCATCAACACCAGCGAGCCCGGGGTGATGCGCCCTTCCTTGAGCGCGTCCACCAGGCTCACCGGCACGGTGGCGGCGCTCATGTTGCCGTACTTGTGCACGGTGACCATGACGCGCTCCATCGGCACGCCGGCATACTTCGCCACCGCCTCGATGATGCGCAGGTTGGCCTGATGCGGTACCACGAGATCGATGTCATCCGCGGTGACGCCGGCCTCGCGCATTACCCGGGCGCACGCTTCGCTCATCCCGTGCACGGCGCGCTTGAAGATGGCCTGCCCGTCAAAGTCCCACAGGGTGTCGCCGTAGGTGAGGCCGCCGTTCACATAGCTGCATCCCATCCCGCGCACGCGGAGTGTCTGCCGCGCCTCGGCATCGCAGCCGAGTACGGTGCCGATCACGCCGCTCGGCGTATCGCTGGCCTGCAGCACCACCGCCGCCGCGCCGTCGCCAAAGAGCACGGCCACGTTGCGGTTGCTCCAGTCCATGAACGGGCTGATGTACTCCACGCCGATGACGAGCGCGTTCTGCACCATGCCGCTCTGGATCATCGCGGTGGCGCTCGAGAGACCGTAGAGGAAGCTCGTGCACGCCGTATTCACATCCATCGCCGCGGCGCGCGTCGCCCCGATGGCGACCTGCACGCCGGAGGCCGAGTTTGGGACCTGCTCATCGGGGGAGCAGCTGCCGTACACGATGAGCTCGAGCGCCGATGCGTCGAGGCCCGCACAGGCGAGGGCGCGCTTACTGGCGATGGTCGCCATCTCGATCGCCGAGACATGCGACACCCGGCGCTCCTTCATGCCGGTGCGCTGGACGATCCATTCGTCGGACGTCTCGAGGAAGGTGGACAGGTCGTCGTTGGTCAGGACGGCGGGCGGGAGCCCTTCGCCCCAACCGGTGATGGCCGCGTAGCGCGTCACGAGGGGAGTGGCCGGAGGTGGCAGCGTCGGTGGGCCGGCGGGAGCGCCGGGCCGGAGGGAGGTGCGGAACGCTAGAGAGCGGGGAGAGCCGGGACAAGATGGGCCGGCTGCCGGAGCCGTCTACGTCACGTAGCGGATGGGCCGCGGACTCGGCGCCGGGCACTGTGTTGGCACTCCACGGCGTGACCGGATGGCCGGTCCGCCCCAACCCCGACGCCCGATGCCCAGCCTCCGACGCTTCTTCCCACTGCTCCCGGCCGGCGTGCTGCTGGTGGCCTGCACCCCCTACGCCGTGCACACGACCGCCCAGCCCCTCGCCGAGGGCGAGCGATCGGTCACGTCGATTATGACCGTGGTGCCCAACGGGGCCAATTTCGACAGCGCCGGCAACCGCTACTCCGTGCCATCGCTCGATGTCGACATCCGGCATGGCGTGGACGAGCGGAACGACGTCGGCGTGCGGATCAACTCCTCGAGCGGCGTGATCATGACCGTGAAGCACCGGCTTGATGGACGTTCGGCCAAGCCGGGAGCCGCCACGGCGTTGCTGGCCGGGGCCGGATTCGTGAACCTCGGGCAGCACGCCCACTTCGAAGCGACCCTGATCCGGTCGGGGGACCCCGATCGGGACTGGGTGCCGTATGGAGGGCTCCGCGTCATTCAGGTGCTGCCGATGTCGAGCACCGCGGTGCGGGACGACCCCACGGCGGGGGCGTTCGGCGGCCTCCGCATGGGGAGCGGTGCGCTGGGGCTGGGGCTGGGGCTGGAGGTCGGGGTGTTCTACGATCGCTCCGCGCTCGAACTCCGCCGCAACCGGGTGATCGTGGTGCCGTCGCTGAGTATCCATCAGCGCAGCCGCCGGCAAAGTTCGCAGATGGTTGACCGATCGGTCAGAAAATAGTATCCATGGGCCATGGCCCGCCCCAAAGCCTTCGATCCTGCGCAGATCGTCCCGCTGGTCGGGCAGGTCTTTCGCGTCCGGGGCTACGCCGGGGCATCGCTGGCCACCCTCGAGGAGGCGACCGGGTTGGGCCGCCAAAGTCTCTACGACACCTTCGGTGACAAGGCGGGGCTCTTCGCGAGCGCACTGGCGCACGAGGTTGCTGCCGAAGAGGCGCGGATCGCTCAGCTGTTCGATGAGGCGGCGGCTGGTGTCAGCGCCCTGCGGGCCTATCTGCTCGGGCGGGCCACCCGGGTCCTCGAGCAGGGCGGCTGTGTATTCGCCTGGGCCGCGCTGGAGCGCGGCGCCGACCCCGGCGTGCAACAGGCGTTGTCCTCCCTGCAGACCCGCCTGCTCGGCGCCGTGGCCACCGTCCTCGCCATCGCCGTCCGGCGCGGCGAGGTACGGGGGACCGCACCCGTGGCCGCGCTGGCCCGCGCCGTGGTGAACCACTGGGCCAGCGTGCCGGTCCGGGTCGGCTCCGGCGCCACCCTCAGCGACCTCACCGCCGATCTTGAGGCGCTGATCGGCATCCTGCGCGGTCGCTGAGGGTTCTGGATCGATCGGTCGGTTATGGGCTGACCTTTAGCGATCGTCGTCCTTGTGATCGCCGCGGCTCAGTTCGCCCGCCGCCGATCCTGTCATCGGTCCGGCCGCCGCGCCACCCTGGGCACGCGCGGTCGCTGTCGTCCCCGCCGTCGCATAGGCGCTGGCCGCGCCGTACTGGTAGACCAGCTTTCCGCCGCTGTGTCCCACGTTGTAGCCCGCGCCCAGCACGGCCAGGGTGCCGGCGGCCCCCGCCACGCGCAGCGCCTTGGCCGCGCGGTTGTTCATCAGACCACCTGCCGCCAGCACGAGCACGCCGCCGGTGATGAACAGGAATAGCTCGGCGGCTTCCTCATGGGTCTCGAACGCCGCGCCCGGGACCACCGGCTCGACTTTGTCTTCCTGTTGCTCACCCGTCTGCAGCGAGACCCAGCCACTCACCAGCAGCAGGGCCAGCAGCCCAGTCGGGAGCATCCAGGCCTTGTTGGCGGCGACCCCGCGCTTCGCCAGAAAGAAGGCCAGCAGCACGAACAGCGGGACCAGAACGGTCAGCGCGATGGGGAGATGCACCACCAGCGCATGCAACGGCAGGTTTTGAAACATCATCGTCAGCTCCGATTCAAAGGGCGTGTTCACCGTGCGTACATCGACGGGGCGCTCGAGCGGCGCCTCGGAGATGAACATCAGCCGCACCGGCCGCCCGCTGAATCCGACAGGTGACTTGATTTCACTGTCGATCTATCCGACATCTGTACCATGCACGCGGAACGTGACGCCGAATCGGACCCGATGACCGGATCGCTCAGCGCGATCATGGCCGCGTTCCTGTTCTTTGTGGTTGTGGCGGGCGTCGTCGATCTCGTGCTCGACCGCCCGGCCTCCTGGCTCACGCTGCACGTCGCCTGGGAAGTGCTCACCGTTGTGGTGAGTCTGAGCTTCTCCATTGTTCTCTTCCGCCGCTGGCGTGCCTCCACCGCGGCGCTCCGCGACACCCAGCACAGCCTGGCCGCCACCACCGCCGCGCTGGCCCAGCGCCAGCAGGAGCGCGACGCCTGGCGCGCGAGCGCCGAACAGGCCCTGCAGGGATTCGGCGCGGCGATCGACGGGCAGTTCACCACCTGGCAGCTCACCCGCGCCGAACGCGAAGTCGCCCTGCTCCTGCTCAAGGGACTCGGCCACAAGCAGGTCGCCGCCCAGCTTGGCCGCTCCGAACGCACCGTCCGCCAGCAGGCCGTCGACGTGTACCGGAAAGCCGGCGTGCAGGGCCGCAGCGAACTCGCCGCCTTCTTTCTTCAGGACGTCAGCCTCCCCGGCGACTAGGCCGCCCATCGAGACCGCTGGTTGCCAGTGGCCGCCTGCCCCCGTCCGTAGGGCATGCGCCCCTTCGTCCTCTTCAGTCTCGTCGCCCTCGCCGCCTGCGGTTCGCACGAGAGCACGGCGCCCGCGAACGACAATCCGTACGGCATCACCGCCACCGGCCCCGGAGTCTTCACGGTCCTGCCGCTCGACAGCAGCACCCTCGTGTCGGGGACGCCCCTCGGCTATCTGGCGCCACCGGGCCACGTGCTGCCCACCGATCACGTCTATCTGAATTTCGTGGACCCGTGGAGTGGGAGCCCCACGCCGCCCGATTGTTCGCCGCGCCCCGTGCGCGCGATCGGCAGCGGCGTCATCGACTTCGTGCTGCAGACCGAATCCACGGGGGATCTCAAGGTCGAAGTCCTGATGACGCGTACCTTCCGCTACTACTACGACCACATTCTGCTGAAGCCCGGCGTTCGAGTCGGTACCCGCGTCCAGGTGGGTGATACCATCGGGACGACCACGGGCCGGTGTCCGAGCATGGACCTCGGCGTCGTGGACGACGACGCACCAGTACCCGGGCGGCTCGTGCCGGCACGTTATGGCGCCTCGCTGCATGTGGCGTCGCCGTACCGCTACTTCATTGAACCGCTACGCAGCTGGTTGCGCGCGCGCGTGCGAACGATCGATGGCCGTCCGATCGATCCCGATGGCAAGACCGACTACGGCGTGGCCGGTCGACTCTCCGGCGACTGGTTCCATACGTCCATTGCGACCTCGGCATCCGAGCTCGTGAACGGCCCCGCCGGCTGGCCCAAGAGCGTGTCGTTCACCTATGACTGGACCGATGGCACGCCGCGCATCTCCATCGGGGGCACCCTCACCGAGGCCGGCGTCCTGAAAATCGCCGCCACCGATCCCGACCCGCGCACGGTAGACCAGTCGCGCGGTCTCGTCATCTTTCGCGGAACGCCCGTGATGGGGCGCATCGGCGCCGGGTGGGTGCTCGCGCAACTCCTCAGCGAATCGCGGGTACGGCTCGAGTACGTACCCGCCACGCAGCCAACGCCGACCGCCTTCAGCGCCGCGGCGCAGGAGTACGTCCGCTAACGCCACCCCCCCCGTTCATGACCGCTCCCATTCCTCGCATCGGTGTCGCCGTCATCATCCAGCGTGGTGACACCGTGCTCGTCGGGCAGCGGCGCAGCGCCACACATGGCGACGGCACGTGGCAGTTCCCCGGCGGACATCTCGAATTCGGCGAAACCGTTGAGCAGTGCGCGGTTCGCGAGGCGCGTGAAGAGACCGGGCTGGCCGTCCGCGTGACAGGGCGGGGCCCGTGGGTGGACTCCTTCTTCACCGCCGAAGGGCGCCAGTATGTGACCCTGTTCGTGCTCACGCGCGCTGAGTCGGGTGAGCCCGAAGCGCGCGAACCGGACAAATGTGCGGCGTGGCAGTGGTGCCGGTGGGAGGCGCTTCCTGAACCACTCTTCACGCCGATTGTCGAGTTGCGCGCGCTCGGCTGGCGACCGCCCCCCGAATAGTACAGTTGGGCGTTTCAGGTGCCGACACTCTCCACTGTTATATGGAGTTCGGCATGCTGACGTCCCAAAACCGAGACAGCCGATTGCACCGCGCCCGACGTGCGGTGCAGTTCGCGTATGCGCTCATCGCCGCTGGCCTCGTGCTGCCGGTGATCATGCTGCGCATCCCGACGGTCCTTGGCGATGCGATCTATGCCTGGTCGTCGGCGATCCTGCCGCTCTTTCCGCTCTGGTGGGCGTGGCGTGTCATTCGCGATGGCGACGCCGAGACGGCCGCCTCGTGGAAGTGGATCTTGGTTGGCACGCTTGGCCTCTACGCCTACGAGATGTGGTGGTTCGTAGGCTGGGCCGCCGGCAAGAACTTCGCGTGGGATCCCGAGGATGTCGTCAGCCTGCTCTTCGCGCCGATGCTGCTGATCGGCAGCCTGCGCGGACGGCTGAAGGTGATCGATCGCGCCGACGGCTGGCGCACGGCGATCGACACCACGGTGGTGTTCATCGCGCTCACGACGCTCCTGGCCACGCTCTTCGCCGCGGGTGGGGCGCTCCATGTGCTCACGCGTCCGAGCGATCTCCTCAAGGTGCTCGATCCCGTCACCGGTCTCCTGACGCTGGGTGGCCTCGCGGTGCTGTGGGTGCGCCGCGACTACACCGACGTCCCGGCGTGGGCCATGTGGCTGGGCTGGTCGCTGCTGATCGGCATGATCGGCGACGTGTACTACGCCATGCCGCGGAGCGTGGGGCATCCGTCGCCCTGGTTCGTGCGCATGGCCTGGTACGGCAGCTGGGGCACCCATGCCTATGCCGCGGCCCTGGCGATGCGGCCGCGACTGCGGGTGCCGATCGCGCGGGTCCAGCATTCGCGCTTGCCGTATCTGATGGTCACGGCGGCGTACATCGCGCTGGTCCTGGCCGTCACGGGCGATAATCACGAGCTGATGAAGCTGGTCACGCTCTGCGTCGGCATCGTGACGATCCTCGTCCTGGCGCGCCAGTACATCGCCGCCCGCGAGCTCGAAGTCCTGTACGAAGAGCGGGCCTCGCTGCACGCCGAGGGCAAGCTGGCCGCGCTGGTGCGCCACGGCACCGACCTGCTGTCGATCATCGACCCCGACGGCACGCTGCGCTTCGCCAGCCCGTCGCATGAGATCACGATGGGCCACAGCGCCGAGTGGCTGGTCGGGAAGAATCTCTTCGACGGCATCCACCGCGACGATCTCCCCAAGGTGCAGACCGCGTTCGCGTCGCTGGTGAAGGGTGAACAGGGGGCGTTTGCCGTGACCTTCCGAGTACGTCACGCCGACAAGTCGTGGCGCTGGATCGACGGCTTCGCCACCGACCTGCGTGATGAGCCGAGCATCGGCGCGATCGTGCTCAATGGCCGCGACGTCACCGAGCGGCAGGCGATGGAGGCGCGGCTCCTCGATCAGGTGCTGCGGGATCCACTCACGGGGCTGGGCAATCGACGGCTGTTCCGCGATCGCGTGGAGCATGCGCTGGCGCGGCATCAGCGCGGCGCCAACCTCATGGCGGTCCTCTTCCTCGATCTCGATCACTTCAAGATCGTAAACGACACGTTGGGGCACGCCGCGGGCGATGCGCTCCTGACAACGGTCGCCGGGCGCATCACTGCGGTATTGCGCACGTCGGACACCATCGCGCGACTGGGCGGCGATGAGTTTGCCGTCCTCCTCGAGGACATGCTCGAGCCAAGCGACGCCGAAGCGGCGGCGCTGCGTATCCAGCAGGCGCTCGAGCGGCCCATCGTGATCGACGATCGCGAGGTGTACGCGCGCGCCAGCATCGGCATTGCGCATGCCCACGAGACACACGATGTGGATGATCTGCTCGCCGACGCCGACGCCGCCATGTACGGCGCCAAGCAGGCCGGGCGCGGGCGTATCCAGGGCTTCTCCAGTGCCATGCGCGCGACGGCGCGCGAGCGCATGGAGATCGAGAGCGAGCTGCGGCACGCCATCGCGCGCGAGGAGCTCTATCTCGTCTATCAACCGGTGCTCGATCTCCATTCCGGGAAGATCACCGGTGTCGAGGCGCTGATGCGCTGGGATCATCCCACGAAGGGACCCATCTCCCCGGGCCGATTCATTTCGGTGGCGGAGGAGAGCGACCTTATCGTGGAGATTGGCCGCACGGCGTTGCGGCAGGCCGCGCGCGACGCGGTGTGGCTGCGCGGCACGTCGCCGGCCGCGGCCACCCTGCAGGTGGCCGTGAACCTGTCGCCGCGCCATCTGTTGCTGCCGGAGGTCGTGACCGACATCCAGCAGGCCATCCACGACGCCCACTGCGATCCGCAGGCGCTCGTGGTCGAAATCACCGAGACGGTGCTCGCCGCAAATGAGTCGATCATCGCCGAGCGTTTGAAGGTCCTGCGCGAGCTCGGCGTCCAGATCGCGCTCGACGACTTCGGCACCGGCTATTCCTCACTGGCCTATCTGCGCCGCTTCCCGATCGACATCCTCAAGGTCGATCGCAGCTTCCTCGCCGACCACGACGCCGACATCACCGCCGACGGCGTCACCCGCGCCATCGTCTCGATCGGTCACAGCCTCGGGCTGCGCACGGTCGCCGAAGGCGTCGAGACCGAACGCCAGCTCGATCAGCTGGTCCGACTTGGCTGCGGCTACGCCCAGGGCTTCGTCATCGCCCGCCCCGGCGACCGCCAGGCCGTCGCCGCGCTCCTGCGCGCGTGGGATGTGGAGGGGATGCGGGCGCGGTTGGGGGCGGGGAGCATGGCCGCCTGACTGGAGGAGGGCTTCGCTGGGGTTGCAATGGAGAGGCGAGAGGCGAGTGGGAGTGTGAGAGATGCGCGGGAGTCATGAGCTCACCACTCCCGCACACCACCCACACTCCCTCTCGCCTCTCGCCTCTCCAGCGAAAAAACGCGCGCGTCAGCGCGCCACCTCCACCCCCACGCGCACCGTGCGCGGCAACCCCAACGTCGCAATCGGCGACGCGGCCGCGCCGGAGAGCCCCACGAAGTACTCCGTGTTCCCGATGTTCTCCACCGAGCCGAACACGGACACGCCGCCCGCCACGCCGCGGCGGTAGGAGGCGTCGGCCACGCGGAAGCTCGGAAGCGTGAAGGTGTTGCCGAACGTCGTCACGATGCCTTCGGTGCGGTACAGGAACGTCAGCGTGCCGAGCAGCGGGTGGTCGTACGCGATGCGCGTCGTGGACTTCTGCGTCGGGACGCGCGCCACGCGGGAGCCCTTGAAGAGCGTGGCCGTGGGCGTGGCCTTGCCCATGTCGGTGATCTTCGAGTCGTTGTAGTTGAGGCTCCCCGAGATCGTGAGCCCCTTCACGGGAATCACCGCGAGATAGACCTCACCGCCCTGGCTGCGCGTCTGCGTCACATTCTGGCGCTGGCGCGTGGCCGGTGTCACCCCGGTTGCGCTCGTCGTGACGAAGGTATTGAAGTCCTTGTAATCGGCGCGGTAGAACGTCCCCTTGAGCTGCAGGAACGTGGCGGGCTGCCAATCGAGTCCGGTTTCCCACGCGTTGGCGTACTCCGGCTTGAGCCCCGGGTTCGGGAGGGAGATCGTGCTGGTGCTGGTCTGGCGGCGATAGAGCTCCGCCAGGTTCGGGGCGCGGAACGCCCGATACGCCGCGGTGTGCAGCGCCAGGCTGCTCAGCGCCTGCCAGCGCACACCGGCGCGCGGAGAGAAGGCGCGGCGCGTCTGGTTGTCGTAGGCCGTGCGGCCGGACGCATCGATCACATACCCGTTGTTGTTGCCCCACTGATCACCGCGGGCCGACAGCTCCACGCGCACCTGCGGCATCGGCGCGAGCACTCCGCTCACGAAGATGCCACTCAAGGCCTGATCACCACCGCTTTCGATCGTGGTGGTCTTGGCATTGGCGGCGTTGTTGGCGTACGCCTGCTCCACATAGTGGCCACCGTAGAAGCGATAGTCGCCTCCGGCGGCCACGCTTTCGAAGCCCAGGACATGGTTGCGCGTCCAGGACACGGTCACGCCACGGTCCTGGCTCGGGATCTCGGCCGTTGTGTTGTAGCGCTCACCGGCGCGGGCCACGCTGTTCACCGTGAGCAGCGTGGAGTTCACGTTCCGCTCGGTCATCTCGCGCGTCCAGCCACGGAGCGAGAGCAGCCCCTGGTCGGCGGCGCCCAGGTTCACCCCGGCGGTCACGGCGTCATCCTCACGCCGCGCGCGCGTAAGCGGCGTGCCCAGGGCGCGCGTGTCGCCGAACTTCTGATAGGTCGCGAAGACGCTGAACGTGGCACTTGGTGCGTACTCCAGCTTGGCGATGCCGTTGCGCACGATCGCTTCCGACTCGCCGTCGATCGGACCGGCGTTGGCCTTGCGCACGAGCTGATAGCCGCCGCCATCGCCATAGTCGCCGGTGAGCCCCAGGGTGAGGCCGTGCGTGAGCGGCACGCCCACGGTGCCAAAGCTGTGGCGGCCGCCGCGCGAACCGCCGTCCACCGACACGCGATAGCTCCCGGGGGTGATCGGCTTGGAGAAGAGCGAGATCACGCCGCCCATCGCGCCGTTGCCATGCAGGTTCGATCCGCCGCCTTCGAACACTTCCACCCGCTCCACGCTGCCGCGCGGCGCGCGGTTCCAGTCGATCCATTCGCCCCACGCGTCATTGAGGGGAATGCCGTCGAGCAGCACGGCCGTGCGCCCCTCATCCACGCCGCGAATGGACACGATCTGTGCGGTGCCGCCCACCTGACTGCTCGTGCGGGGCATTTCGATCGCCGAGATCTCGCGCAGCATGTCCTGCGTTTCGCGCGCCGGCGTCGTGCGAACCTGCTCGGGCGTGAGGAAATTCACCGTGCCGGCGACCTTGTTCGCTTCGATCGGCTGCTTGGTCGCCGACACGACATACCCCGGCAGCAGGATGGAGCCGGCCTTGAGCGAGAAGTCGAGGGTCGCCGTTTGCCCCGCCTGCACCGCGACGGTGGCCCGCTGGCTCGCCAGCCCGACGGCGGTCACCGTCACTTCGTAGCTGCCCGCGGCGAGGTCGCGCAGCGTATAGCGGCCATCGGAGCCGGTCAGACTGCTGCGGGCGGGGGTGGTGATGGACACCGTGGCATCGGCCACCGGTGCGCCGGTGGCGCCTTTCACTGTACCGCTGATGCGGCCTCGCGCCTGCGCGGAGACGGGTGCCGCCGCCAGCGCGAGCGCCGCGGTGAACAGGGCCCCGCGAACGAGCGCGACGGAGAAACCTTGACGGGAGATTAATGACATCGGTGGAGCGGCCCCAGAGTGAAGCGGTTTGACGGGGCGGGACCGTTACCACCACAGGCGGTGAGCATACGCAACGACTCGTGCGTACGTTGCGTGCATGCTGTCGCCAACGGAATCCCTCCCGCTGCTACACGCAGAACGGTTGCACCAAGCCTACGGGCCGGTGCACGCGCTTCGCGATGTCTCGTTCATCGTGCCGCAAGGTTCGGTGCTCGGCGTCATCGGTCCGAATGGCGCGGGGAAGAGCACGGCGCTCGCCTGTCTGGCGGGGGTGGCTGAGCCGCAGCAGGGTCGCATTCGCGTTGCGGGGCGTGAGTGTCGTGCCGCCGCGCGGCGCGCGCAGATGTTCTTTCTCCCCGACGGTATTGCCCCGTGGGACGATCAGCGCGCGGGATGGGTCCTCGATTTTGCGCGCGACGCGTACGGCGCGACGAGCGACTGGCGCGGGGCGCTCGCCGAGGCGCTCTCGATTGATGCGCTTGTGCGTCAGCGACTCGGCGACCTCTCGAAGGGGCAGCGCAAGCGGGTGCTGCTCGCGATGGCCATGCTGATTCCGCGCGCGGTCACCCTCATCGACGAACCGTTCGAGGGGCTCGACCCGCGGCAGGCCCGCGCGTTCACCGGGGTGGTGCGCACGGCGGCCGCGGCGGGGCGCACCTTCGTGCTGTCGATCCATTCGGCCGGCGATGCCATGCGCACCTGTGATGCGCATCTGCTGCTGCACGAAGGGCGCGTGCTGGCCCACGGCCCGCTGCCCGTGCTGCAGGAGACTGCGCAGGTGGGGTCCGACGCGGGGCTCGAGGAGATCTTCCTTGCGCTCACCTGACGCACTCGCGCCCGTGATCACACCGCGCGTGGGGCGGGCATTGCTTGCCAAGGATTGGCGTACGCTTCGCCACTCACGGGCGTGGCTGCTGGTGGCGCTCGCCATTGGTCCATTCGTTGGCCTCGCCTGGCGCGAGGCGGCGTCGATCTACACGGAGATGAGCGGAACGCCGGGTGACGCCGCGGCCGCACTGGCCGGCGCGCTCAGTCCACTCGATGGGATCGTGGCCCCAGTGCTGGGCGCGTACGCCGTCATCGCCACGCTGCTGCTGCCGTTCGTGGCCATTCGCACCGTCGCGGCGGAGAAGGCGAGCGGCGCGCACGGGCTCTTGCTGCAGACCACGGTGCCCCTCTGGCGTCAGGTGCTGTCACGGTTTGCGGCCCTGCTTGGCACGTGGGCGCTCTGGCTCATCCCCGGCGTGCTCCTGTTGCTGGTGTGGCGCGCCCGGGGCGGCCATCTCGATGCCACCGAAACCGCCGGGGTGCTGCTCGGCCACCTGCTGCATGGCGCCTTCGTGGCTGCGCTCGGCCTGGCCAGTGCCGCTATCACCGAAAGTGCCGCCAGTGCGGCGGTGGTCGCCCTCGCCGTCACCCTCGGGGCCTGGGCGGTGGACTTTACCGCCAGTGTGCGCGGTGGGCTCGCGGCGGTGCTCGCGCCGTATACGCCCGATGCCATGTTGCGCTCGTTCGAGCACGGGTTGGTGGTGGTCAACGAAGTGGCCGTCGCGCTCGTGCTCATCGGAGCGCTGCTGGCGCTCACGGTGATCTGGCTTGAATCGGCGCAGCGCCGGGCGCGCGCCTTGCAGCACACGGGGGTGGTGCTGCTGGCCAGTGCGCTTCTCCTCCCCCTCGCGGCACGCCTGCACGGCGGGCGCGACCTGAGTGAAGATCGCCGCAACTCGTTCGCACCCGCCGATGAGCAGGCGCTGGCCGCCATCACGCAGCCGCTCACGATCACCGTCCATCTCGGGCCCAGTGATCCGCGCCGCGCCGACCTTGAACGTGGCGTGTTGCAGAAGCTCGTGCGCACCATGCCGCACGTCACCGTGCAGTATGCCGCGCAGAGCAGCACCGGCTTGTTCGCCGGCAACGAGGCTCATTACGGCGAGATCTGGTACGAGCTTGGCGGGGCCAAGGAAGCGAGCCGCTCCACCGTCCCGAACATTGTGCTCGAAACGATCTACCAGCTCGCAAAGGTCGCACCGCCGACCGGCGGCGCGCCGGTGTACCCCGGCTATCCCAGCCGCATCACGGCCAGCCTGTGGGAGATGCTGCTCTGCGGCATCGGGTGGCCCGCGTTTGTTGCCGCCGCATGGTGGCGCCGCCGGCAGTAGGGCGGCCCACCAATCCCCGTGCGTTCTGCCACCTGTCACCGCAACCCTCGCATGCGCCACCTCCGACCTCTCGCCCTCGCGGCACTGCTCGTCGCCGCACCGCTGTCCGCCCAGTCCTTCGCCTTTGCCAATGACGCCGTCGGCAAGGAGCCCACTCAGTTTCTCCCGATGGTGGGCAACTGGGTGGTCACCAAGGATGGCGGCAAGAATGTGCTCATGGTGGACGGCCGCATCTGGAAGAAGGGGCAACCGGCGGGCGGTCTCGCCGACAAGGCGCGCGCGATCTACGGCGCTGAGCACGAGGAATTCATCGACAACGTGAAGGCGTTCGCGTACTTCCCGATTGCCGTGAACAAGGCCGTGCCGAGCTTCAGCAACGGCACGATCACCGTGAAGTTCAAGATGATCGGCGGTGCGCTCGATCGGTGCGGCGGCATTCTCTTCAACGTGAAGCCGAACGGCGATTATCTCACCGTACGCTTCAACGGCACCGAAGACAACGTGGTGCTCTGGACCTTCAAGAACGGAGTGCGTTCGTTCGTAAAGCGTGGCACCGGTTCGTACCCGCTCGAGCTGGGCACGTGGAACACCCTCTCGGTCACCGTGAAGGGCACCGACTTCAAGGCCTATCTGAATGGACAGCTGGCGGTGGAGTTCACGCTGCCCGAGCCGGTCAGCGGCAAGGTCGGGCTCTGGTCCAAGACCGACAGCATGACGCTCTTCGACGCGTTCGTGGTCACGCCGGAGGGAAAGTGATGCGCCGCTTCGTCGTCACGCTCGCGTCGCTGATCGCAACATCGGTGCTCTCGGCGCAGCCAGCCAAGCGGCCCGCAGCCTGCGCGCCGGTGAATCCCAAGGCCGACTGGTTCGTGAAGCAGCGGAGCTTTGCCGACAGTGCCGGCGCCACCTTCACCGATCCGGCGCTGCGCCAGCAGCTGCTCGCCGCCGCCGGCTACGACAGTCAGGCGGCCTTCACCCCCGAACTGGGCTTCCGCATCATCGGGGAGACGCCCACGGTCGTGGCCAAGGACACGGCCGTTCTCGCCACTCTGCGCGCCATGGCTGCCAAGCGTCAATGGCCGTCGCGCGCCGCTGTGGGTGCTGCCGGCGTGCACGCCGCGTGGCTCCTCTCGCAGGGCGACAGCGTGCTCAGCATCGCCGCCCAGCGCCGCATGATGGAAGCCGGACTCGGCGAGTCCTCACCCGCCGAGGTGGCGGTGATGGAAGACGCCAACCGCGTGCGTCAGGGACGCGGGCAGCTCTACGGCACCCACTTCACGCGCACCGCGAGCGGCGCGCTGCAGATGTACCGGCTCGAGGATCCTGAGCATGTGGACATGCGTCGAGAAGGGGCGTGGCTGCCGCGGGTTTCGAGTTCGGAGTGTTGGGCGAGGGGGAGGAGGTAGGGGGTGGGTTGCCTTGGAGAGGCGAGAGGCGAGTGGGGGTTTGGGTGATGTGTGGGAGTGGTGAGCTCATCACTCCCGCGCATGTCTCAAACCCCCACTCGCCACTCGCCTCTCCAAGGCAATAATCCCGCTCCTTCAGAACCCGACCACCGTCCGCGCCGGCGCCCGCCCTTCCTCCAGCGCATCGAGTACCCCATTGATCGCCTCCGCCGAGAGCGGGACCTCGGCGGTCACGACGTCGTCGAGCACCAGCGACCCTGCGCGCGCCATCGCGCACAGCTCCTCGAGTTCGCTCAGGAAGTGATCGTTGGAGCCGATGAGCTCCGCTTCTCGGCCGATCAGGTCGCGGTAGGTGTCGATGGGGACGGTGACGTCGTTGAGGCCGACCACGACCGCGCGCCCGAGGGGGGCTACGCTCTTGAGCGCGATCTGGACCGTGTCGCCGTGGCCCACGAGTTCGAGCGCGACATCGACCCCGCGGCCGCCGGTGGCGGCGCGCACTGCCTCGACCACCGCGCTCACCGACAGGCCGCTGGCGTTCACGGTCACCGCGCCGAAGCGCTCGGCGAGTGCCAGCTTGGCGGCATCGCGATCCACGGCGATGACCTGCGCGGCCCCGAGTTCGCGGGCGATCTGCACCGCGCTCTGTCCCAGTCCACCGGCACCAACCACGAGCACCGTCTCCCCGCGGGCGAGTCGCCCTTTGCGGAGCGCGTGCAGCGACGTCGCCGACGAACACATCATCACCGCCCCGTGCGCATAGGGCACGTCGTCGGGAAGCAGTACCGCGTTCCGTGCCGGAACGGCGATGTATTCCGCCCATCCGCCGTCGGTGAAGTGACCGAGCATGAGCCCCTGCACGCAGAACTGCTCGCGACCGGCCAGACAGTGCTCGCACTGCTCGCAGATCACGAGGTAATGCAGGCACACCCGGTCGCCGACATTGAGTCGCAACACATGCTCGCCAACCGCCACGACCTCGCCCGCCACTTCATGGCCCAGGGTGAGCGGCAGCGGCTCGACCCGCGATCGCCCGGCGCGGTAGTGCACATCCGAGTGGCAGATGCCGGCGGCCATCACCTTCACGAGCACATCGTGGGGCCCGATCGGCGGCACCGGGATCTCGTGCAGCGCCACCGGCTGGCCCGGCGCGACCAGGCGTACGGCGCGCATGGTGGAGGGAAGGGGAGCGGTCACTTGAGGGCGGAGTAGACGAGCGTCTTGAACGTGTCGCCGAGCGGCACGGTGGAGTTGAAGATGTTGGTGTAGATCAGGGCGATCAGCTTTTCCTTGGGATCCGCCCAGTACGTGGTGTTGAACGCCCCGCCCCAGGAGAACGAGCCGATCGTCAACGGCGAACGGCTGTCGTTCTGCTCGGTCTCGAGCCCAAAGCCCAGGCCAAAGTTGGGCTGCATCGTGCCGATCTGATTGGTGAGCATCATCTCCACCGTCTTGCGCGACAGCAGGCGCACGCCATCGAGTTCGCCGCCGTTCAGGAACAGCTGCAGGAACCGCGCGTAGTCCAGGGTGGTGCCGGACAGGCCACTACCGCCAGAGAAGTAGGTCACCTTGCCGGCGGGCCAGTCCGGATTCGAGCCCGACGTGGCCGTGTGCGATACGGTCAGCTTGCCGTCGCGCTCTTCATGCAGCGCCACGAGGCGCGCGGCATGCGCGGCATCGAGCGCAAAGCCGGTGTCCTTCATCCTGAGCGGCGTGAAGATGCGTGTGCGGAAGAACTGATCGAGGGACATGCCACTGATCACTTCCACCAGGCGCCCGAGGACATCGATCGACAGGCTGTAGATGAAGCGGTCGCCCGGCTCCGCCTTGAGTGGCAGACTGCCCAGGATCTTCATCTTGTCGGCCAGCGTGCCGTGATCGTCGATCCCCGCCGTGACGCCAGCCTTGGCGTAGATCGCCTTCATGTCCTCACTGCCGATCTGCGCGTAGTCGATGCCGCTGGTGTGCGTCAGCAGCTGGCGGATCGTGATGCGGCGCGCGGTCGGACGCGATTCGAAACTCGAGTCGGCCGGATTGAACTTCGTCAGCACCGTATGGCGACGGAACTCCGGGAGATAGCGGCCGATGGGATCGTCGAGGCCGAAACGCCCTTCTTCCCAGAGCATCAGGACGGCGAGCGAGGTCACCGCTTTGGTCTGCGAGGCCAGCCGGAAGAGATCCGTGGAGTGGAGCGGCGCCTTGGTCCCGATATCGCGCACGCCGTACGCGGTATCGAGCACGACATGGCCGTCCTTCACGATGAGGACCGCAGCGCCCGGAATGCGCTGGTCGCGTACCCACTGCTTCAGGGTGCTGTCGAGCCGCGTGAGTCGCGCCGGATGAAAGACCGTGGCCGGCGCGATGGGCGCACGGCCGACCATGACTTGGGCGGCGATCGGTGTCGCCGATGGCAGGATGCCAACGAGGGCGACCGCCGCGACGGTCGCAAAAAAAGAGAGGGCACGCATTCGCCTAAGAACGCGTGCCCTCCCCTGACTCGTCAACTCCGCCGCGGCGTGACGCCGCGTGCCTCATTCAGGCAACGACGGGCGCCGACTCGACCAGCGCGGCGCGCAGCTGTTCCATGCACCGATCCGCGAGCTCCGGCGACGTATAGCCGCATTCCAGCAGCGACTTCGGGTGCCAATGCCACGACGCTTCGTTGTCGGCCGAGACCACATGGGTCTCCTCCCACACCGCCACCGGCTGCGGGGTCACGCGCCGCGCCGGCATGCGCTCGGGCACATGGTCGCCGCGCGCCGCAATCGTTCCGCGCCACACCATGGCAAGCAGCTGGCCGCCCGCAGGCACGTCCGTGCCATTGCGGATGTAGAGGACCGTGAGCGCGACCGGACCAACCTGCACGATGCAGCGGTCGGGCGAGAGCCGCGACGTCGGCGGCTCGGCCCCATGGGCCGGGGCCATCTGCTTGGCGGCGGCGACGAGGGCTTCCGAGAGCCGGGTGAACTCGCGCGCGCCGACGGAAATCGCGCGATGCGAGCCGAGGAACGCGTGGCGATCAACCTCGGTCGCCTGGGAAGAAGCAGGGGCGCGCTCGATCATGGCAATACGGCTCAAGGGCGAGTCGACACCTGCAATCGCGACGCGATGGCATCCGGTAGACCCGTTCCAATAAATCTAGCCGGGTCGTGCCCCCTGAACAACGCACGCGCCCTACTAATTTACCGCATGCCCAACTCGCACCCGTCGGCCGCCTGGATGGTGGCGTTTCTGCGTGGCGTCAATGTCGGGGGCAACAAGCGTGTGCCGATGTCCGAGCTCAAGGCCATCGTGGAGGCCTGTGGTTATTCGGCGGCCCGCACCCTGCTCAACAGCGGAAACGTGATCTTTCGCGCACCACGCGCCACCACGGCGACAGCAGCCCGTCGCATTCGGGCCGGGCTCGCCGATCGCTGCGCGGTGGATACACCGGTGCTCGTACGCACGCGCGCCGAGCTGGCCCGCCTCATCGAGGCGAATCCGCTCCGCCACGAGGCGGCGGCGCACCCGTCGGCGTTTCTGGTGATGCTGTTCGACGGTCCCATCACGGCTGACCTTGCCGCGCGGATCACGAGTGTGCCCTTCACCGTGGAACGCGCCGCCGTCGGTGAGGACGCCGTCTATTTTTCGCTGCCCGCGGGGATCTCGACGAGCAAGCCCTTCGAACAGCTGGGGCGACAGTTGGGGGCAGGGGTTACCAGTCGCAACTGGACCACGATGAACACGTTGCTGGAGATGATGGGCGATGCCTGAGATACCCGCCGTACCGGCGGTGACGCGTGCCACGCTGGGGCAGCTGGTCGAACGCTACGATGCGATCCTCTTCGACGCGTATGGCGTCCTCGTCGATGCATCGGGTGCCTTGCCGACGGCACCGGCCGCCATCACGGCCCTGGTGAACGATCGCGTCCCCTTTCTCGTGGTCACCAACGACGCCTCGCGGTCACCGGAGCGTGCGGCCGATCGCCTGCAGCGCCTCGGCATGCCGGTCAGCCCCCACCACATTCTCTCGTCGGGGATGCTCATCGGACCGGCGCTGATCGAACGTGGGCTCGACCGCGCTCGCGTGGTGGTGCTCGGGACCGGTGATTCGGCGGCCTATGCGACGGCGGTTGGCGCCACGGTCGAAAGTCCGAACCCCGACAGTCCAGCCGACGTGCTGGTGGTGGCCGACGAAGGCGGCTTCAACCTGCTCGACGTGATGGACGATGTGCTGTCCATGGTGTTGCGCGGCTGCGAACGCGGCCGCCCGCCGGTGTTGCTCCTTGCCAATCCCGATCTCGTCTATCCGTCGGGGCCAGGGGCGTTCGGCTTCACCGCTGGCTCACTGGCCGGCATGCTCGAGCGCGCGCTGCAGCTGCTGGTCGGCGCCCATGCCCCGCGCTTCGAGGTGTTGGGGAAGCCCGCCGCGATGCATTTCGAAACCGCGCTCGCGCGCCTGGGCACGCGCCACGCGGTGATGCTCGGCGACACGCTGCACACCGACATCGCGGGTGCGCAGGGGGTCGGCATCAGCAGTGCCATCGTGCTTACAGGCGTCACGACGGAGGCGCAGGCCCTCGCGGCGGGGGCGCACGCGCCAACGTACCTGCTCGCCGACCTGGCGGGATGACGACGCGCGCGGGCGAGCGGCGTTGGCTGGCCTCGCCACGCGGCGCGGCGTGGGCGCTGCTGCTGGTGCTCTGCACCGCCTGTTTCAACCGCGCGGCCTTGCCGTTGCCGGGGAGCGTCCTGCAGCACCCCGTGATCGAGGCCTCCGCGAGCTATGTCAGCGACGGCGCCGAGATCCAGGTCGATGTCTATCGCCCCGAAGCGTCGGCGCGGCACCACACCATCCTGCTGCTCCACAGTTCAGCAGGGATCCACGATCTGGGGCCGCAGCAGATCACGCGCTACGCCCGAACGCTGGCCTCGCTCGGCTTTACCGCGCTGGTCGTGCACTACTTCGATGGCACCGGCCACTTCACGGCGTCCGACGACGACGAACGCGCGTACTACTGGACCTGGGTGCGGCAGGTCCGCGACGGCATCAGCTGGGCGCTCCGCCAGCCGTACGTGCACGAGCGGCAGGTCGAGCTGCTGGGGATCTCGCTCGGCGCCTGGATCGGCGTCGGCGTGGGAGCGGTCGATCCGCGGGTCCATCGCGTGGCCCTGATCGGATCCGGGCTCGAGCCCTCCGTGCGTGACAGTCTGCGGCACGCCCCACCGGCGCTGCTGCTGCATGGCGCCGAGGATGATGTGGTGCCCATCGGCGACGCGCAGCGGTTGCTGCAGGCGCTGCGTGCCAATCGACGGACGGCGCAGTTGCATGTCTATCCGCACGAGTCCCATACGCTGAGCGATTCGGCCAGCGCCGACGCGCTCCTCCGCAGCGTGCGCTTCTTCCGGCGCGCGCACTAGCCGCGCCTCGGCACCCGGCTAAGCTTCTCCGTATGCGCCGTCTGTTGCCGTTCGCCGCTCTGTCGCTCGTGCTGTTCGAGCTGGCCACCGTGTATTTCCTCATGCCGTTTCCGGGCAGTCAGCGCATGCGCAGTCTGTCGCTGGCTTACACGCTCTGGAGCTGGCGGTGGTGGGTGCGCGCGGGGCTTGCGGTACTGATGCTGGCCGGCGTGCCGGCGCAGTGGAGCAGCCGTGCCCGGCGGTGGCTCGTCGTGGCGCCGCTGATGCTGCTCGCGGTGGGCGTGCCGGCATTCATCAATCTGCGCATCGCGGCTGACGCGGTCTTTCGGCCGCCCACGGTGGTGCGGGTCGTCCCGTCGGCGCAGAATCGGGTGGCCATGGATCGTCTGGTGGTTGGCGTGGTGATCAATGGTGAGGCACGCGCCTATCCGCTGCAGTTCATCGGGTATCACCATCAGGTGCGCGATCGTGTGGGCGGGCAGGAGCTGCTGGTGACCTACTGCACCGTGTGCCGCACCGGGCGTGTGTATCAGCCGTTCATCAAAGGCGCGCGGCAGCAGTTCCGACTGGTGGGGATGAACACCTTTAA
This sequence comes from Gemmatimonadaceae bacterium, assembly GCA_019752115.1. Classification (NCBI taxonomy): domain Bacteria; kingdom Pseudomonadati; phylum Gemmatimonadota; class Gemmatimonadia; order Gemmatimonadales; family Gemmatimonadaceae; species Gemmatimonadaceae bacterium. The sequence continues at coordinate 99,172 of JAIEMN010000004.1, read as the reverse complement.
CGCGATGTTGGAGGATGTCGAGACCAGGAGCTGGTGGCGTCAGGCCAACGGCGAAGCGGTGATTGGTCCTCGCAAGGGGGTGCGGCTCGCCGAAGTGCCCAGTCGTCAGGTCACCCTGCAGCAGTGGCTCGCGCTGTATCCCCAGAGCGGCATCATGCAGGCGGATCCGGCCTTCGTGCAGGCGTATGCCAATGACTACGCGTATGAGCGCGGGACCAGCCGGCGATCGCTGACCGGCACCGATCCGCGTTCGTGGGAAGAGAAGAGTTGGGTGGTGGGGATCACCATCGGCGGGGCCAGTCGGGCGTACGACTGGAATCATCTTCAGCGGCATCGTGTCATCAACGATGTGCTCCATGGCACGCCGCTCGTGTTGGCCCTGGCCCGAGACGGCGCCAGCTTCTTTGCCTTCGTGCGTCCTTCGGCCGATATGATGTTCCGTCTCGACGGCGACTCGTTGGTGGCGGGGACGGCAAAGTACGGCTTCAACGGCACCGGGCCGCACGGCACGCTCGCGCCGCTCGCCGCGAGTCAGGAGTTCTGGCACAGCTGGCGGTCTTTCCAGCCCGGCACCGATCAGTTTCCGGTGCCGCCCCGCGAGCCCGGTGTCCGCAGTGCCATGCGCACGCCGGCGACATCGTGGCCCGCGGCGCTGTAGCGGCGCTGCTGGCGTGCGGCGTGATGGCCTGTGGCCGTCCCGCTGCGGTCACGCAGGTGGACATCGCCCGCGTGGCCATTCGCCAGCTCTTCCTCACCCGTGAGCGGGCGCAGGCCCTCACGCTGTGGCGCGACACGCTCTCGCTCACGCTGCGTGCGCTGCCCGATGCCGACGCGCGCGAGCGGCTGCCACTCGATTCGGCGACGCTCGCGCTCCCCATCCCCACGCACGTCGCGGATCAGCATCAGATGGAGGCGTTCTTCCGCACGCATCGGACGGGGTGGGACGCCTGGTTTGCGGCGAATCCGGCCAATGGTGGGCTGATCGAGGTGGCGGCGCCGCGCGTGGAGGGCAACGACGCGAGTATCGTGGTGGGCCGCGCCTGCGGCGAGCACTGTCGCAACGCCTGGCGACTCACCCTCCGGCGCATCCGGCACGAGTGGGTCGTGCAGCGCATCACCGTACTTCCCGTTCCGAGGGGCTGAGCATGACGCTGTTCGTTGCCGACGATCTCGCGCGGTGGCACGCTGCCCACGCGTCGTATCCTGCCATGATTGCCGCGCATCCCGTCGCCCGCCTGCAGGCGCTCGATCGCTGGTACCGCGAGGAGTTGCCGGCGGCCATCCGCGCCCGTGATCCGATGACGATCACGCACGAGGAGATGGTGAAGGTCACCGAGTGGAAGATGGCCCGCGGGGTCTGGCGGGCGCCCAACCTGGTCAAGGTCAAGGCGAATACGCCAGATGCCGTTGACGCCGCCGGCCGCGCTGCCGCGGCGCAGCTGGGTACGCTCAACAAGGCGATCGGCGCGTTCACCGAACTCGATGGGGTCGGCCCCGCCACGGCGAGTGCCGTACTCGCCATCATGGACCCGTCGCGCTACCCGTTCTTCGACGAAGAGGTGGCGAAGCAGGTGCCGGCACTCGGCCCGGTTGCGTGGACGCTCGCCTACTATCGACGCTACGCCGAGGCACTGGTGACGCGCGCGCAGGCGTTGGGGTCAGCGTGGTCGCCGGTGATGGTGGAACAGGCACTCTGGGCGCATCACCGGGCCGCCATCACCACCGGCTGAAACCTTGCGGCGCATTCTGGCGTCGAATGCTCTGTGGCCCGCGTGTCCACCGATCATCACGCATTCCCAATCCCGCCAACTGCCATGCGTCGAATCGCGTTTGCTGCTCTGCTGCCCGTGCTGATGGCTGTGATGCCCCGTAGCGCCGCGGCGGCCCCAACCATTTCGGTCGCGCCCGCGGCGCGCGCCGTCTCCGATACCGCTTTCAAAGCCGAAGGGAATTACACCCTCACCCTCACCGTGGACGGGCAGGCCATGACCATGGCACTGGTCGTCGAGAAGAAGGCCGACGGCACGTTCTCGGGCGTCTTCCGCAACGCCGAGCTCGGTGACATTCCGAGCACGAGCTTCAAGCTGGAAGGGCGCACGATGACGATTGGCGTGCAGACGCCAGGCGGCCCGGCGGGGGTCACCCTCACGGTGAAGCCCGACAACACCGTGGAGGGTGAGTGGGGCATGGCCGGAGACGGGTCGAAGATCTCCGGCAAGAAAGAGAGCTGACGCGCGGCGCGGTTCGCGCTACACCGCCGCGTCGTCGCGTTGCACCGCACGGATCTCGGCGGCGGCGCCCTCGAGGATTTCCCCGATCTTCACCGCGTGTTCCGCGGTGCGCCGCGGATTGAACATCGCGGCGCCGAACTCGCGCGCGAGGTGCATCATGGCCTCGCGCGCCGGTCGCACACCGTCGCCGAAAACGGCTTCGCCCATCTGTCCGACCCGGTCGAACAGGTCGTCGACCACTGTGCGGTGCTCGGCGAGATGCGCGCGGCCGGCGTCGGTGATGGTATAGACCTTCTTGCCACCCTCTTCCGTGGTGGCCACGGCGTAGCCCAGATCCTCGAGCATCGTGAGCGTCGGGTAGACCGCGCCCGCGCTGGGGGTATAGCGACCGCCCGAGCGATCCTCGAGCGCCTTGATGATTTCGTAGCCGTGCCGCGGCTTTTCATCGAGCAGGCGAAGGATCACGAGCTTGAGATCGCCCTGATCGAACATCCGCCCGCCGCCGAACGGCCCGCGGCGCCCGCGGCCACCGCCGAAGAAGGCGCTGAAGTCGGCATCGAATCCCCGCATAGAGGCGCTCCTGATTGACCCGTGCCGATCGCATGCGAGGGGGCGGGACACTCCCGCGGCCTTAAGATATATCGCTGCGATATATCGTCACGTTGTATCGCAAGATATATCGTACGATATAGCGGTCAAGGGGAAAGAATCGGCGGTACTTTTGCCGCACCTCTTTCGGAGCCCAGCGCATGACTCGCGTGACCGGCATTGGCGGCATCTTTTTCGCGGCCCAGGATCCCAAGGCCCAGGCCGAGTGGTATCGGCGCCATCTGGGGATCGATGTGCAGCCGTGGGGCGGGGCGGCGTTTTCGTGGACCGACGCCCAGGGCACCCCGGTGGGCGGGTCCACCGCGTGGTGCCTGCGGCCGGCGGGTCCGGAGGCGTTCGCGCCCGGCACCGCGCCCTTCATGGTGAACTACCGCGTGGCCGATCTGCACGCGTTGCTCGCCGCGCTGCGTGAGGAAGGGTGCCAGGTGCTCGATCCGGTGGACGACCCCGACTTCGGCAAGTTCGGATGGGTGGTCGATCCCGAGGGCAACAAGATCGAGCTATGGGAACCGCTGCCTGGGCAGTAGTCGCCTTCGCCGCGGTCGGCGTCGCGCTCTTTCATGGCGTCGCGCTCGCCGTTCCGTCGGTAGACCCGGCGAGCCCGCCGTGGCGTCACGCCCTCTTTCTCGTGCTCGCGCTCAGCGCCGCCTTGGTGCTGGGGCGGGCCGAGTGGCGGCGTCAACGCTGGGTGGCCCCGCTCTTCGCGCTCGTCACGCTACAGCAGCTGCAGAGTCACGGCGCACGCCTGATCCGCTGGTGGCAACAGGACCACCGGGTCGACTGGAGCTCGCTCGTGCTGCTCGTGACGCTCATGGTTTTGCTTCCGTTGCTTGTTCGGGCTCGCCGCGAGTCGGCGCCGGTCCCCTGAACCTGTCCTGTTCTCTGTGGCTCACGCGATGACCGGTCACCGCATCTTCACCATGCCCTTTGCGTCGGTGTATCCGGCGTACGTCACCAAGGCCGAAAAGAAGCAGCGCACGAAGGCCGAGGTCGACGAGATCATCCGCTGGCTGACCGGCTACGACCAGGCCGCACTGGAGAACCAGATCGCGGCGCGCGTGTCGTTCGAGCGGTTCTTCGCCGACGCGCCCGCGCTCAACCCGCATGTCAGCCTGATTACGGGCGTCGTGTGCGGCGTGCGCGTGGAAACGGTGGAGGATCCACTCATGCAGAAGATCCGCTGGCTCGACAAGCTCATCGACGAACTCGCCAAGGGGCGGCCGATGACGAAGATCCTGCGTGGCGCCCAATGAGTACGGGAGCGCTGACCTTTCGACGGGGGACCGCCGCCGACCTGCCGGCTGTCGTGGCGATGCTCGCTGATGACGCCCTCGGCGCCGCCCGCGAGCGGTCGGAGACGCCACTGCCGGCGAGCTACGCCGATGCGTTTGCGGCCATGGAGCAGCAGGGCGGCAACGAACTGCTGATCGGCGAGATCAACGGCGAAGTGGTGGCGTGCCTGCAACTGATCATCCTCCCCGGCATCAGTCTGCAGGGCGCGACACGGGCGCAGATCGAAGGGGTGCGCGTCGCGTCGACGCACCGCGGGCAGCGGCTTGGCGAAGCGCTTGTGCGCGAGGCGATGGCGCGCGCCCGGAACGCCGGCTGCACCATGATGCAGCTGTCGTCGAACGTCTCGCGCACGGACGCGCGGCGGTTTTACGAGCGGCTCGGATTCGTTGCGTCGCACATTGGCATGAAGTGCGCGCTCGTGGACTGAGCGCGTTTCCCCCTTTCCCGGATCCTTCCATGCGTCTTCGACTCGCGCTCCTGTGCGCACTCGTCTCGTTGCCCGCGACCCTCCGCGCGCAGGAGCCGTATGCGTGGCGTGATGGCCTTGTCTTTCACACCTTCTCCATCGCGGCCATCGATCCGCGCACGGGCGAAGTGGGCGTGGCCGTCACCACGCGCGTGCCCTGTGTGGGCAACGGCGTGCCGTGGGTGCGCAAAGGGGTCGGCGCCGTCGCCACGCAGGCGAGCACGCGCACGGAGTACGGCAATGAACTCCTCGACGCGCTGCAGAAAGGGGAGGCGCCAGATGCCGCGCTCAAGCGCCTCATGGCGGCGGACAGCGGCTTTCAGCAGCGCCAGATCGGCGTCATCAGCATCGACGGGCGGAGTGCGCAGCACACCGGCACCGGCCCCAACGCGTGGGCCGGCCATCGCGCCGGCAAGAACTACGTCACACAGGGGAACATCCTCGTCGGGCCACAGGTGATCGACGCGGTCGCGAAAAGCTTCGAAGCGAGCGAAGGCACGCCGCGACATCTCGCTGATCGCCTGATCGACGCCATTATGGCCGGCTTCGAGCTGGGCGGCGACAAGCGCCACGGTCTGCGAACCTCGGCCGCGGTCGTCGTGGCCGACTCGCGCGCGGGGATGTCACGCCGCACTGACGGGCAGACGGTGAACATCAATGTGTGCGAGAACGACAACCCGGTGGGCGAACTCCGCCGCATCTACAACGCCGTGTCGCAAACGCTCGGCTATCGCACGCTGCAGCAGTTCTCCGGCGGCGATGTGTATCAGCTCAAGGTGATGCTCAACGCGCTGGGCTTCTACACGCCCAAGGAGGCGCTCTCGCCGCGCATGACCGATGCCAACCTGTTCACGGCCGACGTGGTCGCGGCGGTGGATGCGTTCCGCACGAGCGAGAAAATGGGGACCCCCGCGGTGGGTGGGTCACCAGCCGGGCTGGTGGATGCAGAAACGGTGGAGCGGCTCTGGGCGGCGTTGGCAAAGGCCGGGAAGGCGGACGCCGTGCGCAAGCAGCTGCTCGACATCACCATGATTCGACGGTAACGTCAGCGCCATGAGACACGCGCTCCGCCTTGGTTCTCTCGCGATCGCCGCCAGCGTACTGATCGCGCCGGTGCATGCACAAGCGCACCCCACGCTCGACGGCACGTGGGTGCTCAACGTCTCCGAGGCACCGCGCACCACCATCGTGGCGGAAAGCGGCGACGCCGCCTTCAAGGTGGGTGACATGGGGAGCGGCTGGGGCACGACGCTCACGCTCACCACCCGCGGCGATCGCCTGCTGCTCGAATACCACTTTTTCGTGGCGTACGACGGGATGGCGCCCCTGCGCTACGAGTTTGCGCTCGATGGACGCGAAACGCTCAACGAGGTCGTGATCGGCCCCGGCGTCACCCGCTTGCAGTCGCGCACCGCGTGGCGCGGCGACACGCTGGTCATCGTGACGCGACAGCCGGTGCCGCCCGAAGTCGGCGGCGCCGGTGTCATGGCCGAGGTACAGCGCGCGCTCGTGCTCACGGCGCCCGACGCCCTGCAGATCACCACCACGCGGGTTGGCGTCGCTGGGGCGCCAACGAACCGCGTCACGACGACCTACACGCGAAAGCGCTGAGGCGACGCGCGTCCGTCAGCGCTTGCCGGGCAGGTAGGGGTCCTTCGCGCCGCCCGGCGCGTTGGGGAAGCGCTCCGTGGTGGCCATGAAGTCGGCGACGAGTTTGTCCATGACGCCGATCGCCCACGGGTTCACATCCTTCACGTCCGACTCCTCACGTGGATCGGCGCGCAGGTTGAAGAGGCGCATGAGCGGCGGTTCGGTGACGCGCGGCTCGGGCTGAAAGGCGTAGTGGAACTTCCAATCCTTCCACTTCACGGCGCGCACCTGCTGACCGGTGAAGTACAGGAGGCTTTCGCGCCCCGAATCCTTCGTCTTCCCCTCGAGAAACGGGAGGATGTTGATGCCATCGATCGGGCGATCGCTCGGCACGATCTGCGGCGCCCCCACGGCGGCGGCGATCGTGGGGAAGATGTCCATCTCGCTCACCATCGCGTTCGACGTGCGCCCGCGTGGCATGCGCGCCGGCCAGCGGATCACGCACGGCGTGCGGATGCCGCCTTCCATCACCGTGTTGTAGAAGCCGCGCCATGGTCCGGAGCTCCCACGCCACGGGCGACGCGCTTCGGGCCCGTTGTCGGTGCACCAGAGCACGATGGTGTTGCGGTCGGCGCCTAGCTGCTTGAGCCCCGCCAACACGACACCCACGTTGAAGTCGATGTCGGCCATCGCGTCGCCCACATCACCGGCGCCCGTCTTGCCGGCAAAGTCCGGGTGCGCGACCGCTGGGAAGTGCGCCTGCGTGATGGGGTAGTACACGAAGAACGGCTTGCCCGCCTTCACGCTGCGGCTCATGAACTCCACGCTCTTCTGCGCGGCTTCGCGGTCCACCAGGGAGCGCGCGGGGATATCGAATTGCTTCACTTTCCGCGGCGGGCTCCCGGCCTTCTGCTCCCACACAAAGCTCGAGTCACCCGGCTTGGGGGCGAGCGACGGGGTCTTCGCCCAGAGCGCTTCGTTGCTGGTATTCGGGATGCCGTACCACTCATCGAAGCCCTGATCGATGGGCGTGCGGTTGTTGATCCAGTTCGCCCCGCCCAGGTGCCACTTCCCAAAGAGGGCGGTGGTGTAGCCCACCGATTTGAGTCCCTCGGCCATCGTGACTTCCCACAGCGTGATGCCGGTGGGCTGCGCCGCGCCGGCGCGGATCGCGTAGCGCCCGGTCATCAGCGCGGCGCGTGACACGGTGCAGGAGAACTCGACGTTGAAGTTGTCGAGCCGGATTCCCTGCGCGGCGATGCTGTCGATGTTGGGCGTGGGTACACCGCGCACGCTGCCGTAGGCGCCCACTTCGCCCCAGCCGACGTTGTCGGCGAACATCATGATGACGTTGGGGCGCGCCGGCGCCGCCGACCGGGCGGTGGGCGCTCGCTGGGCGGTGGCAATCATCGCCGACGAGGTGAGCAGGGCTCCAACAGTCGCAAACCGACGCATAGCGGACTCAAGGTGGGAGGGACCGATAACGTATCCCGTAACTCTGAGCCGCGCTCGCCGTCAGCCCCGCCTCCGACCGCTTAGCGGCCCGTGCCCGGCAACGGCATCATCCACACATCCGGCAAGCTGGTGGTCTTGTTGCACGCGACCAGCGTGCCGTCCCCGTTCACCTCGATACTCCCGAGGTAGCAGTGCACCGGTAGCGTCGCGAGGCGCGACCGCGGCCTGCCCGGTTGCAGACGCCAGATCTCGGTCTGATCGGTAATGCGCGCGAAGTACGCCGTGCCGTCGTTGGCGAGCGCCACCAGAGAGAGTGCGGTTGTGTCGAGCGCCACCGCCGGCGACCACGTGAACGTCTCGGTGTTGAAGAGCGCGTAGCCCGGCCGGCCGTCCAGCAGCTCGCCGAGGTCCAGATACAGCTTGCCGTCCCGGGACAGGGCCCCACTGAGGTGTCGCCGCACATCTGACGGGATGGGCATCACCCGCTGGTGCTGCAGTAACGAGTCGCGCCAGACGAGCGTGCCGCGGTTGTTGCGACCCATCAGCCGCGTGTTGCCGTGCGCTTTGAGGAACTCCTCACCGCGGGGGAGTGGCAGCGTGCGGGTGCGACCCGTGGCGAGATCCAGGAGCTGCAGGTCGAGGCCGTCGTTCGTGCGGACGAGTTGCTGGGCCGACGGCCAGAAGAGCTTGATGAGGGGGAGCGTGTCGCCGGTGAGCGCCGTCTCGACCCGTGTTTGAAGGTCGATGGCATACGCATTGGAGCCGAGGGCATCCTGTCGCGTGTAGGCTACCCGTCTCCCGTCGGGGGAAAACACCGGATTCCCCAAGTAGGCATTGAGCGAGCGCGTGAGAATGCGGCTGCTGCCGGCCACCGGAATAGGCGTGATCGCAAGCTCATCGGTGATGGCCCGCGTGACCCAGAGCATCATCCCCGTGGTCGATACGTTCATCATGCGCACTTCTGTCAGGTTGGCCACGAGCGTGGTGGCCTCGCCAACGAAGCGGCCGCGTTCCGGGTCGACGCGTCGCATCACGAGGTCGCCCGGCCGCCAGTCCGGCTGCGGATAACTCACGATCGCCGAATCCCCAACCCACTGGTTCACCTGTCCGCCAGGGTTGATGACGCTGTCGGTGACCTGGCCGGTGCGGGAGACAATGAGCGTCGCGGGGCTCTCGCTTGACGCCATGACGAGGTAGCGACCGGAGGACGACGCATGCGCGCGGTACCGCGGCTCCACCGGAAGCCGCGCCGAGTCGACCACCACCCCCGAGCGCGCATCGAGTGTCCGGAGCCACACCTGCGAAAGCGTATCGTTCAACTGGCGCGGAGTCCGCGTGATGACGAAGGTCGCGCTGTCCGAGAGGAAGCCGGCCGCACTGACCCGCGTAGAGAACAGCAGCCGGGGGCCACCGCCGCGGGTCGGCACGATCCAGACGCCTTCCGCCTTGCCGACCAGCCGGCCAACGAAGAGGACGGCGTCGCCCGCGGGGCTCCACTGGAACTCGGTGGTATTCGCGACGCGCGCCACCTCGACATCGGGGCCGGTGGGTACGGGTCGTACGACGAGTGCACCGGCGCACTGGGATTCATCGGAGAAGTCACCGACCACCAGCGCGAACTGGCGACCGTCCGGCGCGATGGACGCGCATCCCGCGCGGCCGTCGTGCGTGAGACGCGTCGGGCGCCGCGCGCCGATCGTACTCGCGGCTGGCGCACGACGCGCGAACCACCCGCCGGCTGCGCCGGCGACCAGCGCGAGTAGAGCCACACTCGCGAGGAGCACGCGAGAGCCGCGCTTCGCGGGAGCACTCGGCGCGCTTGCCACCGCCGCCGGTTCCACCAGCAACGCGGCCGCAAACTCCGCCGCCGTGCCAAAGCGATCGGCGGGCAACTTCTCAAGCGAACGCAGCACCGCGGCTTCGACCCCCGGTGTGACCGCCTTGCGCGTGAGCGACGGCTTCTCGACCACCGCGCTCATGACTTTCGCCACCACCGCCTGCACACTGGAGCCGGTAAACGGCGGATCGCCGGTGATCATTTCGTAGGCGACGGCGCCCAAGGCGTACACGTCACTGCGCGCATCGATGGTGCGTTCGCCCATCGCCTGCTCGGGGCTCATGTACTGCGGTGTGCCGAGGCTGAGCCCCGTCTGCGTGAGCCGGCCTCCACCCGCGCTCTGCACGGCCAGCGCAATGCCGAAATCGGCCACGAGGGCGCTGCCGTCGTGCAGCAGGATGTTCTCGGGTTTGATGTCGCGGTGGATGACACCCTGGCGATGCGCATAGTCGAGCGCGCTTGCGACCTCACGCGTGAGTCGCACCGCGTCGGCCATCGGCAGCTGCCGTTCCCGCTCCAGCCGCCCGCGCAGCGTTTCGCCGGTCACGAGCGGCATGACGTAGTACAGCAGTCCCTCGGCCGCGCCGCTGTCGAGCAGCGGCAGAATGTGCGGGTGCTGCAGCTTGGCGGTGGTCTTGATCTCGCTCAGGAACCGGTCGTCACCCAACGCGGCGCCGAGCTCCGGATGCAGCACCTTGATGGCGACGTCACGATCATGCTTGAGATCGTGGGCGAGATACACCGTGGCCATGCCGCCGGCGCCGAGTTCGCGTTCGACGCGGTAGCGGTCCGCGAGGGCGTGGGTGAGTCGGGTGAGGGCGTCAGTCACGGGGGAAACGTAGCCCGTGGCGGGACGAACCGCTCGGAGACACGGATCAGATGGACTCGGATGTCGGAAACGAGATCGGGGCTCGGACGGTCAGAGGCGAGGGCCTCGGCAGGATCGGTGCGCGAGGATTAATTGTCGATATGGCGACATCGAACACGCCTCCGCGCCCCCGCGCGCTCCCCGTGCAGGACGCGGCGTTGCTGCGTCGCCTCCTGCGCGCCAAGGACCGCATGGACGCCGCGTCGCACGAAGCGTGGCCCGTCACGCGCCTCGCCGCCGTGAGCGGCGTGTCCGAGGCCCACTTCGCCCGGGAGTTCAAAACCGCCTTCGGGGTACCGCCGCATCGCTATCTGCTCACGCGGCGCATCGAGCGGGCGTGCGCCCTGCTGCGCGACACCGACCTCTCCATCACCGAGATCGCCTTTCAGACGGGGTGGGAGAGTCTCGGGACGTTCGGGCGCACCTTTCGCGATATCACCGGCGAAAGCCCCAGCGAGAACCGCGTTCGCGGGCGCGCCTCAGCCCAGGGGCGCTGGCAGATCCCGGCCTGCATCGTGAGCGCCGCCGATCGTCCCGACCTCATCATGGCAGTTTCGGAGAAGCGCCGGCGGGAGATCGACCGTAGCTATCCGGCTCCCCCTACCAAGGAGCAGACATGAGTGCTGGTGTTGGCGTGGTTGGCATCTATGTCCACGATCAGGACGCGGCGCTGGCGTTCTATGTGGAGCAGCTGGGCTTTCGCGTGCACACCGACGTGCGCAACGGCGACTACCGCTGGCTCACCGTGCAGCATCCCGAGCAGTCGTTCCAGCTCGGGCTCTTCCGCCCCGGCCCGCCGGTGCACGATGCGGATACGGCGGCGGCGCTCAACACCCTGGTGGCGAAGGGCGCGATGCCACCGCTCGTGTACTACGTGCGCGATTGCCGCGCCGAGTACGCCCGCCTGCAGGCGGGCGGTGTGGAGTTCACACAGGAGCCCATCGATCGCTACGGGACGATCGACGCTGGCTTCCGCGATCCGTCAGGGAACGGGTGGAAGATGATTCAGGGGCGGTGAGCCCCACCGGTGCCGCCGGTCACTTCATGACCGGCGGCGTCCAGAATCCGTTCGTGGGCTTGGCCTTGTTGGTGTTCCGCGCGAAGTACACCGCATTGAAGATCGTGCGGAACGTGCCTGAAGGCTGTCCGCGCCACTGTGGTTGGAACGCCATCAGCACCACGTGCCCGCTGCCGAGTTCCACATCGAGCGCCGCCGCCTGCCCCTGCATGTAGGCCGCGCCCTTGAGATAGCCCGAGCGCAGCGGATTCGCGTCCACCGGGTACTTGGCGATCACCGACCCCTTGAAGCCTTCGGCGGGTGTGAAGACCGGGCTGTTGCTGACCATGACATCGGTGGTATCGGGCATCCCCGCCATCACCGGGTGTGCCGCGTCCACCAGCGTGCGCATGACCGAGGAGCCCGTGAAGTACTGCTGCCGGTTCACCCCCTGCAGCACGTTCTTCACCGGCAGTCCGAGCGCGCTGATCGCGCCGGTGGCGCCCTGATTCCATGCCACCACCGTGCCGCCGCCGCGCACGAATTCGGCGACGGCGTTGACCAGCGCGGTGTCCGCGCTGCCACCGCTGCCGCCACGCCCGCCACCGAAGCCGCCGGTGCGCGCGAGCGCCTGTGACGCCAGCACGAGCACATCGTACTTCTCCCCGAGCTTGCCCGCACGCAGCACCTCGGGGCCGATGAGCGCGTACTGGAACTCATGGGTGTCGAACAGCCACTCGGTCCATCCTTCATCCATGTTGCCGGGCGCCGCCTTGTAGAGCGCCACGCGCGTCGGCGCGACCGCGGCCGTGGCCTTCACGGTGGTGCGTTCGGCGCGCACGCCCAGCTCACGCACCCACGCGTCGGCCTTGGCGCCGTCCACGCCGGTCACCACGTAGCGCGCACCGCGCGCATTCACCGCCGTGTCCACACGCACCGTTCCGCCGGCCTTGAGGGCGCGATTGAGGAACTTGAACGCGTTGTTCTCGCGTGGATCGAGCGCGATGGCGTCGCCGCTGCCGGTGAGCACCCCCGCTGGCGGGAGAATGCCCGCGGCCACCGCGTTGGTCGTGAACGGATACTCCGCCGACGCGCCCCACGTGTCGGCCTTGCCGGTCACCGGCTTCATGGCCGTGCGCGTCGCGGCGGCAATCGGCTGCTTCACCTCCACCACGTTCACGTGCATCTGCATCGGCAGCGTCCAGCCGGCCGCGTCATACGGCAGGTCGTCGCCGAGCTCGGGATACTTCTGCACCTCGAGCAGTTCACGCGCGAGCTGGGCGAACTCCTGGTCCATGGGTACCACCCACGTGCCCTTGGGATAGGTCGTACCGTCGAACATGGCGTCGGTATCAAGCTGCGTCACCCGAAGGCCGAGGAACGCGAGCCGGCGCAGGAGCTCCACCGGCGCCATCGGGTCATGCTGCGCCTGCGGCACGACGTACGCGTACGGCGGTCCCTTGCGATACTGGGCAATGGTGTTGCGCCCGCTCTGGTAGCGGTTGTACAGCAGCTCTTCACGGAAGCGCGCCGCGTAGCGCAGCGTGGCCATGCTCGCGGTGACCATGTAGTCGATCTGATCGCGGAAGTGCCACGTCCCTTCGGCCCATGGGCTCGCGTACATGGAGGTGGGCATCAGCGACTTGTAATCTTCGGGGAGCTCCGCGCGCGTGCTCGTGCGCGGCAGCCCGCAGTTACCGCCCTGCGTTTCGGTCCACCACGCCGCGATGTTCTGATACATCGGCATGTAGTCGATGTACCCCGGGTAGTAGGCGTCGAACGTGGCCAGCATGTGCACGGCACCCGGCTGGTTGTTCGCATCGAGCTCCGCAGCGATGCGCATGCCAATGGCGTTCACCTGCCGGCTCATGATCGGCGGCGCATACAGGCCGATCGGGTCGGCGAAGGGCGGAATCCAGATGCGCGTGGGGAAGGGGGAGCTCTGGTGGTGGGCGTAGATGATCTGCGGCTCCCACTCCCGCCACGTGCGCGCCACGACGCGCGACTCCACCACATTCAGCATGTAGCTGTCGCGGTTGTTGTCGTGTCCCACGTACTTCTGGTACAGCTCCATCGGCGCCTGCAGCCCAGCGGTGCCCTTCTTCCGGTCGTTGCACCAGTTCACCACGATGTCCTGCCCATCGGGGTTGATGCTCGGCCACAGGAAGAAGATCACGTTGTCGAGGATCTCCTTCGTGTCCGGTTCGTTCATTTTCGCGAGCAGCTGATACGCCAGCTCGGGGGTGTGCTGCGACCCGGCAATCTCGGAGGCATGCAGCCCGCCGCTGATATCCACGAACGCGCGCCCTTCCTTGGCCAGCGCCCGTGCCTGCGCATCGGTGAGCAATTCCGGGCGCGCGAGCTGCTGATTGATCTGCCGGTACCGCTCGAGCTTCGCGAGGTTCTGCGGCGACGAGATCAGCACGGCGGTCCACGCATGCCCGGTGCTCGTCTTGCCCACATCCAGCAGCTTCACGCGCGTGGGCTGCGCCTTGGCGAGCTTGCGGAAGTAGTCGATGCTCTGGTCGTACGTGAAGAGCATGCTGTCGGCGCCGGGCTTGAAGCCAAAGTGCGATTCGGGGGTGGGAATCGCGGCGCGGGCGGCCGGCTTGGGCTGAGCCATCAGCGAGGGCGCGGCCGCGAGCCACGCGGCCACCAGCAGGCGCAAAGGGGAACGGGACATCCGCAGTCCGGGCAAAAGGCGACAGTACTTCGGTCGCTCAAGTTTACGCGGCGCCGGTCGTGCCCGCTGGCGGACCGGATGTAGATTCGCGCCCATGTCCCGCACCCACCTGTTCCGATCCGTCCGGCTGGCCCTGCTGCTCCTCCTCGCGCCGGCCCTCGCGGCCTCGGCGCAAGCCGCCAGCCCGACCTATGCGCAGCTCGTCACGCTCTTTGCGGAATGGCGCACGTTCGAAGAGCCGCCGCGCGTCAACGGGATTCCCGACTATCGCCCCGCGACCAATGCGCGCCGCCTGCTGGCACTGCGGGCGTTGCAGGCGCGGCTCCGGCGTATCGATACGACCGGGTGGCGTATTCCCGAACAGGTGGATTGGCACCTCGTCCGCGCCGAGATGAACGGGATGCAGTACCACCTCACGGTACTGCAGCCCTTTGCGCGCGATCCGGCCTACTACGCGTCGATTCGCACCGAGGAAAGCGATACACCGGCCGAAGAGGGGCCCACCATTCACGGGGCGGTTCGCCTCTGGCGCTACGGCCTCTGGCCGCGCACCGCGCTCGATACCGTTCGTGCGTTGACGAGCACCGAATCGGCGCAGCTCGCGGGTCAACTGCGCACCGTGGCGCCCCTGCTGGCGCAGGCCCGGCGTAATTTGGCCGGCGGTACGGCGCATGATCTCTGGATCGGTGCCGTGCGCGCCTTCGAGGAACAGCACGAGGCGCTGGGCACGCTCGCCGAACGCGCGCAGGCGCGGATGCCCGGCGACACCGCGTTGCGGGCCGCCATTGCTTCCGCCTCGGCGGCAACGGCGGACTTTGCGGCGTGGTTGCGGGTCGAAGCCCCCAAGCGCACGGGCCCGTCCGGCATCGGCAAGGCGTCGTACACCTGGTTCCTGCGGAACGTGCTGCTCGTGCCGCTCTCCTGGGAGGAAGAGGTCACGATCACGCGTCGCGAGCTCGCGCGTGCGCACGCCTCCCTCCGGCTCGAGGAGACGCGCAACGCCGCGCTCCCGCCGATGCCCGTGGCGAGTTCACCCGCCGAGTTTGCGGCCCTGCAGGCGAACGCACTGCCCGGCTATCTGCAGTTCATGCGCGACAAGCAGATCGTCACCGTCGAACCGTGGATGGAGCGCGCGCTCCGCGAGCGCTTTCCGCCCTACAGCCCGGAGCCCACGCGCAACTTCTTCGCCCAGGCCACGCATCGCGATCCGCGCACGTTGTGGACTCATCTCTGGCACTGGTGGGACAACGGACGCTTCCGTGAGCATCCGCATGCGAGCCCCATCCGGCGCACGCCCCTGCTGTACAACGTGTGGATGAGCCGCGCCGAGGGGATGGCGACGTCCATGGAAGAGTGGATGATGCACGCCGGGCTCTACGATCAGTCGCCGCGGTCACGCGAGATCGTGTGGACGATGCTGGCCGCCCGTGCGGCGCGCGGGTTGGGCAATCTCTACGCGCACAGCAACGAACTCACCATGGCGGAGGCGGGCACGCTGCATGTATCGTGGACCCCGCGCGGGTGGATGCGGCGCGATCCGCTCCTCGGCTTTGAACAGCATCTGTATCTGCGGCAGCCGGGCTATGGCGCGAGCTACATCACCGGCGGGCGGCTGATGGAGGAAACGATGGCTGAGCGCGCCCGTCAGCTCGGCGCGGCGTTCACCATGCAGCGGTTCTTTGATGAAGTGAATGCGGTGGGCATGATCCCGGTGTCGCTGGTGTACTGGGAACTCACCGGCGATGATCGCATGCTCCGCGAGCTGCGCGATGGCGTGGGCCCGCGGCCGTTCCGCTGACGTCTGCGGGCTGTCGTTCGTTCCCCTCTCACCACTTCCATTTATGCGTCGTCACACATTCGCTCTCGTCACCGTCGCGCTGGTGTTGCACGCCAGCGTGGCTCGCGCGCAAACGCCGGCGCCAGCGGCCCCGCGTGTCCCGCCGCTCACGCTCACCACGACCGCCTGGCCCGATGGCGGGATCATTCCGATCAAGTACACGCAGGCCGGTGAACAGCTGTCCCCCGCGCTCACGTGGACGAATGTGCCCCCCGGCACGGTGAGCTTCGTCCTCAACATGATCGACCCCGACGTGGCGATTCAGCGCGGCACCGAAACGCAGCCGCGCTGGATCGTGTGGAACATTCCCGGCACGGCGACGGGACTGCCGGAAGGGATCAAGCCGGGCGCCCAGCTCGCCGATGGCAGTCGGCAGATCAGTGCGTCCGGCTTGCAGTATCGTGGCCCCGGCGCGGCGGCCACGGGGCCGCTGCATCACTACACCTTCGAGCTCTACGCGCTCGATACCATGATCGACGTCACTGCCTCCACGAACGCCCAGCTGGTGCCCGCGGCGCTCGAGACCCGCGCCGCCGTGATGAAGGCGATGCAGGGCCACGTGCTCGGCAAGGCGGTCATCGTGGGACTGTTCCGTCGGCCGCAGTAAGCGTCAACCGGCGAGCAACTCGCGCTCCAGTCGCTGGTAGCTCGTCTCCATGCCGGTGGTCACGCCGGTGCCCAGGATCATGTCGCGCACGTCCTTGCTCGGGTACGTAATCACGAGGCTCAGGAGCGTGCCGCCCTGTACGGCGGTCATGGTGAGTTCATTGCGCGTGGACGGGCCGGGGGTGCCCGCCATGCGCTCGGTGGTGACCGCGCGATAGGGCGGCGCGCTTTCGAGCAGTTCGCCTTCGAAGCCGAACCGCTGCTGCGGGTCGGCGCTGTGCTGCCATTCGTAGCGATAGCGGTCGCCCACGTGCGTGGCGACCTGGCACACCGGCATCGTCCACCCATCCGGCCCCAGCAGCCACCGCTGCAGCAGCGCCGGTTCGTGATGGGCCCGCCACACCTGCTGCGGCGTGCCGCGAATGATGCGGCTGATACGCACCTGCGTGTCGCTCAGGAGCTGCGCGTTGGTCGCGCAATCGACGGCGTATGACTGGAGGTCGGTGACGACCTCGTCGATCTGGCCCATCGCCGACTTCATCCCTTCCATCATCCCCCTCTGCACGAGCTGCTCCATCGTCTCGAGGCTCGTGAACCACGTGGTGCTCGTGAAGCGCGAGCCGGTGGCGGTGCTGTCGAAGCGGAAGATCATGCGCATGGAGGGCATGTCGGGGTTCGCTTCGCCGGCCTCGTTCGCGAAGCCGTCCTGCACCTCGAAGAACTGATACGGCTCGACCGCGAGGAACTTCCAGTAGCCCTTCGACTGCTGCCCATCCGGGCCGGTCATGTAGTAGTGCGACTCGCCGCCCACGGCCATGTCGTGGCGCGTGAAGGTGGCGGGCCACTCCTTCGGGCCCCAGAAGCGTTCGATCTGGCGCGGATCGGCGTAGGCGTCCCAGAGGCGCGTCACCGGCACCGGATACTCGGCGATCACCGTGAGGGTGAGGTCCTGCGTGTTGGAGATGACGTCGGTAATGGGCATGGCTCAGGCCGGGCGAGGCGGTGGGGAGTCGAACTGCGGATCGGCGAGGACGTCGTCGAGCTGGCTGAAGCGGGCGATCCACAGCTGCTCGAGCTGGAAGAGAAGGGCCCGCGCCTGCGCGAGGCGCTCGGGGTTGCTGCGGACGATCCGCTCCCGCCCGCGCGATTCCTTGGACACCAGGCCGGCCTCCTCCAGCGCGGCGACGTGCTTTTGCACGGCTGCAAAGGACATGTCGTAGCGGGTGGCGAGCGCCGAGACGGAGGCCTCTTCGCCGGCGAGCAGCCGGGCGACGATGTCGCGGCGGGTGGCATCGGCGAGGGCGCGGAAGAGCCGGTCGAGTTCCGGATCGGTGAGCGAAGAACGTACAACCATATGGTTGTAGTTTGTGGCCCAATCGCTCTCCGCGCAAGGGGCGGCGGGTGACGTACGTCTGCGTCACATGACGTATCGCGGCTCATCCCCGGATTTCTCAGATTGTCGGCGTTCGCTGGCCCGCCCCCTCCGCGCTCCTCACCATGCTCGCTCCCAACCGCATCCTCGCTCTGGTCGCCCTGGTCTGCCTGCCGCCGGTTCTTGGCGCACAATCCTCCGATGAGGTGCGGGTGAACGACCGCCTGCGCTTTCGGCGACTCGGCGATTCGCATCGGCTGGTGGGTACGGTGATCGACCGGCGGGGGGACACCCTGGTCATCCGCGATTCGGACGGGATGACCCACCGGCTGCATCCGTTGGCGATGCGCGATGTGCAGCGGTCGATTGGACGGAGCAGTTCGGCCAGCGCGAAGAAGGGTGCGGTGGTTGGTGCGATCGGGGGGGGCGTGTTGGCGGCCATTCGCGAACCAAACCAGGCCGTCTTTCCGGGGGGGCAGAGTACGGCCGGCGTTGTGCTCTCCTGGACCGCGCTCGGCGCCGTGGCCGGTGCTCTCAAGCCGGACGAGCGGTGGCGCTCCATCACCATCGCCACGTCCGCCCCGGTGGCGTCTGCCGCGGCCGCCGTACCTGCGAGCCCGACCGACCCGGTCACCGCGGCGGCGACGCCGACGCGGCCGGTCGTGACCGCCGGCGTGGTCTACGATTCCATCCC
Source organism: Gemmatimonadaceae bacterium (assembly GCA_019752115.1). Lineage (NCBI taxonomy): Bacteria > Pseudomonadati > Gemmatimonadota > Gemmatimonadia > Gemmatimonadales > Gemmatimonadaceae > Gemmatimonadaceae bacterium. The sequence continues at coordinate 80,634 of JAIEMN010000004.1, read as the reverse complement.
CGCGTCAGAAACGCTGCTGCACACCTCGCGCGTGCTCTCGCCGGGTGATGTCATTCGGTACTCGCGCTTCTCCGCGCCGCGCCTGCAGGGCACGGTGGTGGCGGCGTCGCAGGACTCGCTGCGCGTGCTGCGCGGCGGCATCGAGCAGCGGCTGTCGTTCGACGCGATCGACCGACTGGAGCGCTACTACGGGCGCACGGCGCGTGCCGGCGGGATGCGCATGGGCGCCCGCGGCGCCGCCGTGGGTGGCGTGCTGGGCGCGCTGACCGGCATGGCCCTCGCCGGCTTGGGCGCGGCGACGCGTCAGCCGAACTACGCGGGCGCGGCGCTGGGGATGGGCGCGCTCGGTGCCGGTGTCGGCTTTGCCTACGCCTATCCGATGGGTGCCGCGCACCCCGCCGATGACTGGCGCACGGTGCGGCGCGAGGATCTCCGCAAGTGAACCGGCGCACGAAAGTCGCCCTGTTACTGCTCGGCGTGGTACACGGCACCTCACCACGCCCGGCACAGGCCCAGCCCCGCGACACCGTGCGCGTTGGCGATCGGGTGCGGGTCGAGATCGCCGGCGACATGCGACCGATCACGGCCACGCTCGAGGCGCGTACCGGCGACACGCTGGTGCTCCGCGGCGGTGCGTTCACGCAACGCGCCCTCGGCCGCTCGGTGCAGCAGCTCGAGCGGTCACTCGGACGCAGCCGCACGCGCGGGGCGCGGCACGATGCTCTCTGGGGGGCGGCGATTGGCGGTGGCGTCATGGCCCTCGGTGGCGCCTACGGCATGAAGGGCGCCGAGGTGGTCGGCGCCATTGGAACATGGGCGGCCCTGGGTGGCGTCATTGGCGCCCTGCGTCGGCCCGAGCGGTGGCGTCTCGCGGTCCTGGCGATGCCCGCGTCGGGTACGACGGTCGCGCGGAGGACCGTAGACACGAGTGGGCTGGCTCCCGCGACGCCGGATCGCGTCACACCGCGACCCAGCGAGCCGCCGCCCCTCCGACACACCCTGCTCGCGCTCACGCCGCGCGATGTCATTCGCTTTCGCGCGAACGGGGCCACCGAGCGCGTCGCCGGCACGGTCATCGCGGCCACCGACGATTCACTGCTACTCGACCGTGGTGGTCTCGCGCTGCGCTATCCGCTGCGCGAGGTCGTCGGCCTGCAGCGCTACTACGGAAAGACCAGCCGGGCCGGCGCCGTGCACGGCAGCATCGTTGGCGGCACGATCGGCGTGGCGCTGGGCGGGCTCGTTGGTCTGGCCCTCTCCAACATCTGCTTTGATGTGTGCAACCCCAACAGCAGCAAGGCCACCGGCGTGTTGGCGGGCGCGGCGCTCTTTGGCGGGATCGGCGCTGGCCTGGGAAGCCTGATCGGGCAGACGATGCCCCGCGATGATTGGCGCACCATTCACCTGGAATCCTCCCGGCGATGACTCGACGACTCCGCGTGACGCCACTCGTGGCGATATTCTCGCTGGTCGCCAGTGGCGCTCCCCTCTCGGCGCAGACGCTCGATACGATCCGCGTGGAGCAGCGCCTGCGCGTACGACGAACCCCCTCGATGCAGCGCATCACCGGCACGCTGGTCGCGCAGCGTGGGGACACGCTGGTGGTGCAGACCGACGCGGGGTACGCGGAATCGCTGCTCATCGGCTCGCTCACCGATGTCCAGCGGTCGCGCGGGCGTACGCCGTCCGGCGGCGTCAGGCGCGGCGTGCTGTGGGGGATGGGCGTGGGACTGCTCGGCGGCGGCGCGGGGATTGCTATGGGCGGCGCTGTGGGGGCCGGCCTTGGCGCGGTGATCGGCGGTGAGTCGTGGACGGCGGCGGTGCTGCCGAGTGCGCCCGTGGCGCCCGCCGTGCCCGCCGCGACGCCGGTGGCCGCCGCCACGCCAACAGCTGCACCCGTAGCGGCGACGTCCGCAGCAACACCGATCCTCCTCGCTGATCGCCCGCTGCTCGTATCGGGTCAGGTCGTGCGCTTTGCCACGCCGACTACTAAACGGGTGCTCGGCACCGTCGCTGCGGTTGAGAGGGATTCGCTGCGGATCACCAATGGGGCCGCGGTGACGGCATATGACTGGGCCGGGATCACGCGGCTCGAGCGCTACGCCGGTCGCACGGCGAAGGGTGGCGGCCGACGTGGTGGCAAGATCGGCGCGATCATCGGGACCGTCAGCCTCGGGGTGATGGGCGCCGCGATCGGTGGCTGGGGCGGCGGCCAAGGCGCGGCGGCCGGTCTCGCCCTCGGCGCGGTCGCTGGTGCTGGCTACGGCTGGCTCATCGGGTGGCCCATCGGCGCCGCGATCGGCGGAGACGATTGGCGCCGCGTGCCGCTGACGTCTACTCCGTAATCCGCAACACCGATTCGAAGCGCAACTGCACCACCGGCATCACGGCATTCGGACCACGCTCGCCGAACGTGAGTGTCAGTCCCGCCGGCGTCTGCTCCCATTCGATCGGCACCGCCGCAGCACCCAGCACCGTAGCGGCCCGTGGCGCCTGACGCACACCCGGCAGCACCAGCGGGCCGCCCAGCCATTCCTCCACGAAGAGGTTGAGCGTACGATCGCCGCGCGTGACGCGCACTGGTGTGCGGACGCCCGCGCGCTGGACGAGCAGCCCGCGATCGAACGGATTGCCCTTGGTGCCGTAGATCGCGCGGCCATTCGTGCGCAGCCAGGCGCCCATGCCGCGGAGCCCGGCGAGGCTTTCGGGCGGAATGCGCCCGCTGCCATCGGGGCCCACGTTCAGCAGCAGATTGCCGCCGCGCGACGCGGTGCCAACCAGCAGCTTCACGAGCTCCGGCACCGATTTCCACTCGCTGTCGTCCTTCGCGTAGCCCCAGTTCTTGTTCATCGTCATGCACGTTTCCCAGTCCTGCCCGGGAAGGCCGCGCTCGGGGACAGTGAGCTCGGGCGTCGTGTAATCACCGGCGCGTCGATAGCCCTCGGGGGGCTCCTTGGGCATGCCGACGTCGATCCGATCGTTGATGATCACGTTGGGCATGAGCTTCCGGCAGTACGCCTCGAGCTCGAGCGCGGCCGCGTGCGTCCACGTGCTCTCCCACTGTCCATCGAACCAGAGCACGGCGATGTCCCCATACTTGGTGAGCAGCTCGCGAAGCTGCGCCTTCATGAACGCCAGATAGCGTGAGAAATCGGCGCCGGTGGCGTCCCGTCGCGTCGCCCCCTGCTGCTCCCAGTCCCGGCGCGGCAGATAGTCGGGGTGATACCAGTCCATGATGGAGTAGTACCAGCCGAGCTTCATGTCATGCTTGCGGCAGGCGCGCGCCAGGTCGGCACAGATGTCCCGCTTGTACGGCGTGTGCATCACCGTGTACGGCGACACGGCGCTGTCGAAGAGCGCAAACCCTTCGTGATGCTTGGTCGTGAAGACGATGTACTTCTGGCCGGCGTCCTTCGCGGTGCGCACCCACGCGTCCACGTCGAGTGCGGTGGGGTTGAACGTCTCGGCGAGGCGGATGTACTCCTCGTGCGGAATCTTCGCGTTGTTCCGCATCCACTCGTGCGAGCCGGTGGGCTTCCCGTTCCACTCGCCACCGGGGCCGGAATAGAGGCCAAAGTGGATGAACATCCCGAACTTGGCGTCGCGCCACCACGTCATGCGGTCGGCGGCTGGAAACGGGTCGGCGCCGAGCACCCGCCGGCCAAGCGACAGGGCAGCCGCGGACGCGGCGGTGGTTCGGAGGAAGTCGCGACGAAGCATCATCTGCTACGCTATCCGTCGGTGCGGATTCGCGCCATGTTCATCGGGGATATGTGCGCGGTTCACCGGAGAGCCATCATGCGAAGACTGCTCGTCACCAGCGTGCTGTGGGCGACGCCATTGCAGGCCCAGATTACCCGGATCATCATCGACTCCGTCGTGTCGCCGGCCTTTCGGGGCGCGACGTACGGCACGGCGGGGGCGTACGAAACGCTGGCCGGGCGCGCCTTCGGTGAGCTCGATCCGAACGACCCGCGCAACACGATCATGACCGATCTGCGGTTCGCACCGCGCAATGCCCGCGGCAAGGTAGAGTACCAGACCACCTTCTTCGTGGTGAAGCCGGTGGACATGCGCCGCAGCAGTGGGCTCGTGTGGCACGATGTCCCCAATCGTGGCGGGCGCATCGTGCTGAGTGAGGCCGACCGGCAGAACGGCGATATCGGTATCAGTTCCGGGTGGCAGGGCGACGAATCGGGTGGGACCGCACATACCCCCGGGCGCGAAGTGCTCACCGTGCCACGGGCCCGTCCGCGCACGGGCCCGCCGATCACCGGCCGGGTGCTCGGGCGCATCTTCAACGCCACGGGGCCGGCGTCGCAGCCGCTCTATGTCTACGTGAATCCGGTGCCGTATCGCCCGCGTACCCTCGACACGCGCCAAGCGCGGCTCGTATCGCGCGTGTCAGAGACCGCGGATGGTCGCGTCACCGGCGAGGTGGTGGTGCCGCCGTCGGACTGGGCGTGGGCACGGTGCACCGCCGAGCATCCCTTTCCCGGGGTGCCGGACAGTACGCAGATCTGCCTGCGCCACGGATTCGATGCTGGCCGACTCTATCAGGTGGAGTTCACGGCGCAGGATCCGCCCATTCTCGGCATCGGTTTCGCCGCCTTTCGCGATGTGGCGACGTTCTTTCGCACCGCCACAACTGATGCGCAGGGCACGCCCAATCCGCTCGCCTCGCAGGTCCGCTGGATGATCGGTCGCGGTATCTCGCAGTCGGGCAATTTCCTGCGGGCCTTCTTGCAGCTGGGCTTCAATCAGGGCCTCGACGGCAAGCGGGTGCACGATGGCGAGTGGGTCATCATCGCCGGCCGTCGCATCTCGTTGAACACCCGCTTTGCGTTGCCCGATGGGATCCTGCCGCTGTACGGCGCAGGAAGCGAAGGGCCGCAGTGGTGGGGGCCGTGGCGCGACACGGCGCGCGGCTTGCCCGAAAGCGGGATTCTCGATCGCTGTACGCGCACCACGACCTGCCCCAAGATCGTGGAACACTTCGGCGCCGCGGAGGTGTGGGGGCTCAAGCTGTCGCCCGAGTGGGTCGGCACCGACGGGACGCGCGATCTGCCGCTCCCCGACAACGTGCGACGCTACTACATCCCAGGGACCGCACACGGCGGCGCCGGCGGCGGCTTCAGTGTGCAGCCGCCACCGCCCGCCCTCTGTCCGTCGCGGAACTGGGGGACAGGGGTGCTCGCTGCCAACCCACTGCCGCACACGGAGACGGTCAACGCGCTGCGCGTGCATATCCGCGCCTGGGTCATGGCCAATACGGAGCCCCCGCCAAGTGTGTGGCCGCGCATTAGCGATGGGACGCTCGTCGCGGCGACGAAAGAGGCCATGGGGTTTCCCACGCTCCCCGGGCTCCCCGCCACTGCTCCGACGGGGCTGGTGAATCCGTTCATCGACTACGAGTGGGGGCCGCGTTTTGATCGGGTCGACGGCTCCGGCATCGTCGATCGGGTGCCCCCCGGCATTCGCAAGGTCTTCCCGATGATGGTGCCCAAGGTCGATGCCGACGGCAACGAATTGGGTGGTGTCCCGCTCGTGCTGCGCGACGCGCCACTGGGGACCTACACCGGATGGAACATCACCGCGTCGGGATTCTTTGCCGGACAGGCGTGCAGTTATGCGGCCGGCATGATCCCGTTCGCGAACACGAAGGCGGAGCGGCTGGCCACCGGTGATCCACGGCTGTCGCTGGAGGAGCGCTATGGCGATCACGACGGCTATGTGGCCGCCGTCCGCCGCGCGGCCGAGCGTGCGGTGGCGATGCGCTTCCTCACTCCGGTCGACGCGGCTTCGCTCGTCGAGGCTGCTGCCGCCAGCGACGTCCTGCGTTCTTCACGCTCTCCTCAACTGCCCTGAGCGCCATGCGTTCTATTCGATTCGCGTGCCTTGCCCTCTTCGCGGCCACGCCACTGTTCGCACAGCCCGCGCGCGTCGCCGCGCGCCCCGCCTTCGCCGAACCCTCGCTCTCGCCGCAGGGCGAGATCGCCTTCGCCAGCGGCGGGGACCTCTGGGGCGTCCCGCTCGGCGGCGGCGAGGCGCGGCTGCTGGTCGCGCACCCCGCGACCGAATCGCGCCCGCTCTGGTCGCCCGATGGCAAGCGGCTCGCGTTCGTGTCGAACCGCACGGGGAACGGCGATGTCTACGTGTTGGAGCTCGCCACCGGGCGGCTCACGCGCATCACGTACGACGATGCCGCCGAGCAGCTCGATGCGTGGTCGCGCGATGGGGAGTGGCTCTACTTCTCGAGCAGCGCGCGCGACATCGCCGGCATGAATGATGTCTATCGCGTGCGCAGCACCGGTGGCACGCCGGCCGTCGTGGCGGGGGATCGCTATGCGTCGGAGTACTTCGCGCAGCCGTCCCCCGATGGCAAGTCGCTCGCCATCAATGCCCGCGCCAACGTGAGCGGGCAGTGGTGGCGGCACGGGCACAGCCATCTCGATGAATCGGAGCTGTGGGTCGTGACGCTGGGCGACGTGCCGCAGTATCGGCGGGTGGGTGAGCCCGGCGGGGCCAAGGATGCGTGGCCGCAGTGGAGCCCCGACGGTGCCACGCTCTACTACATGAGCGACCGCAGCGGTCAGGAGAATCTCTGGAGCCGCCCGGTGGCCGGTGGCGCCGCCAAACAGCTCACGCGTTTCACCAACGGGCGCGTACTCTGGCCACAGATCGCGGCCGACGGCAAGACGATCGTCTTCGAACGCGACTTCGGGATCTGGGCGTATGACATCGCCGCCGGCTCGGCGCGCACCGTGGCCATCACCCTGCGCGGTGCGGTGGCTGGCCGCGGCACCGAACCGGTGACCCTCACGCGCGGCTGGGAAAGCGTGCGCATCGCCCCCGACGGCAAGAAGGTGGCGTTCATCGCGCGCGGAGAGGTGTTCGCGGCTGGCACCAAGGATGGTGGCGACGCGCTCCGCATCACGCGCAGTCTGTCGGCCGATGGGCCGGTGGTCTGGGGGCGCGATTCCCGGTCGGTGTTCTTCATCGCTCAGCGCGATGGCGCCTCACCCATCGTGCGCGCGCCGGTGCTGGGTGGTACGGAGACGGTGATCGTCCCCACCGGAGACAACGCGCATCTCACCGTGTCGCCCGACGGCAAGCTCGTGGCCTACACGCGCAACGGCGGCGAGCTGCACGTGGTCGGTGCCGATGGCACCAACGATCGCGTGCTCGCGCGCGGCGTCTTCTCACGGGCGCCGTTCGCCGGTGGCAAGGCGATCGCGTGGTCGCCCGATTCTCGCTGGATTGCCTATCTCAACACCGGGACGCGCGGCTTCGACAACGTGTGGGTCGTCGCCGCCGACGGTGGCGAGGCCCGGCAGGTGAGCTTCCTGGCCTCCAGCTTTTCCACGGGCCTCGAGTGGGCACCCGACGGCACTTGGCTGCTGTACCAGACGTCGCAGCGTACGGAAGAGGCGCAGCTCGTGCGCGTCGATCTCGTGCCGCGCACACCGCGCTATCGCGAAGATCTCTTCCGCGACCTCTTTGCCGCGCCCGACACCGCGAAGCCAGCACTGCGCCGCACCGAGATCGTGTTCGACGGGATTCGCAATCGGGCGACGCTGCTGCAGCCCGGATTGGTGGTGGATGCCGCGACGATTTCGCCCGACGGGAAGTCGCTCGCGCTCGTAAGCAGCGGCTCCGGTCAGCCGAATCTCTATCTCTGGTCGCTCGACGAAACCGCCCGCGAGGCCCCCGTGGCGCGTCAGCTCACCACCACGGCCGGCCCCAAGAGCAACGTGCAGTGGAGCCCCGACAGCCGCGAACTGTGGTACACGGATGGCGGTGTGCTCACCGCGCTCACCGTGGAGTCGCGCAATGCGCGCCCCGTGGCCATGACCGCCGAACTGGAAGTGGACTTCCACGCCGAGAAGCTGGCGGTGTTCGAGCAGGCGTGGCGGTGGGAGGCCAACAACTTCTTTCACCCGCAGATGAACGGTGTGGACTGGCCGGGCGTCCGCGAGCGCGTCGCGCCCTATGTGGCGGGCGCACAAACGCCGGATGAGCTGCGCCGCATCCTGCAGCTCATGGTTGGCGAACTGAATGCGTCGCACATGGGCGTGAGCGGGCCGGCGCCGGTGGCGCCGCAGCCGGTTGGTCGACTGGGGCTGCGCTTCGATCGCGCGGCGCTCGAACGCGGCACCTATCGCGTCGCCGAGCTCATTCCGCTGGGCCCCGCCGCGCTGGCCGGCGGCATCGCGGTGGGGGATCAGCTGCGGAGCATTCAGGGCGTCGCACTCGATGGCGCGATGAACATCGACTCGCTGCTCCAGAACACCGCGGGCCGCCGCGTGGAGCTCGGCGTCGCGGCCGCCAATGGCGCCGTGCGGACCGTCGCGGTGCGCCCGGTGTCACTCGCCGCTGAAAAGAACCTCGTGTACCGCGCGTGGGTCGAAGAACGCCGCGCCTACGTCGCCAAGGTGTCGAACGGGCGCCTTGGCTATGTGCACATGCTCGACATGGGTGCCCCGTCGCTCGCGCAGCTGTACGTGGACCTTGACGCCGAGAATTTCGGGAAGGACGGCGTGGTCATCGACGTGCGCAACAACAACGGCGGGTTCGTGAACCCGTATGCACTCGATGTCTTCACGCGGAAGGGCTACCTCACCATGGTGCCGCGCGGCGAGCCGGCCATTCCCGCTCGCAGTCAGCTCGGGCAGCGCTCGCTCGAGAAGCCCACGGTGTTGGTGGTGAATCAGCACTCCCTCTCCGACGCCGAAGACTTCACCGAAGGCTATCGCGCGCTCGGCCTCGGGCCCGTGGTCGGCGAGCCCACCGCGGGCTGGATCATCTTCACGAGCAACGTGACGCTGCTCGATGGGCAGAGCTCGTTGCGTCTGCCGTTCTCGCGCATCCTCGACCACGAGGGGAAGGACATGGAGCTGGTGCCGCGCCAGGTTGACGTGCCCGTCACCCGGCCAGTCGGCGAGTCGTACAGCGGCAAGGATGTGCAGCTCGACGCGGCGGTGGACGCGTTGCTCAAGAAGATCGGGCGATAACGGAGGTCTTGCGCGTGCCTCGCAGTGAAGTGGCGACGCTCGTGGTGATCGCGAGCCTGATTGGCCTCGTGGCCAACGCCACGGCCCAGGTGGACGCACGCGCCACCACGCGGGTGCTCACCCAGCAGCGTCGCGCGGGCGACTACTGGCAGGGGTTGGTGGCCAGCGGCGTAGCGCCCGACAGCGCCACCGAACTCGCCCTGCAGGCACTGCGCACACGGCTGCACGGCACCGCGGTGCGGGTGGAGTATCCGCTGTTGCCGGACCCGCCGGTGGATTCGCTCTGGCAGGCGATGTATCTCAACCCCTTCCGGGCGGACGGCGCACAGACGCCGCGCACGCAGGCGGAGGCCGATGCCATCCGCGCCACGCAGGACGATCTGCGGCGCATTCGGGAGGTGGGGGTTCGCGATGTTCGGGCGCAGCTCCGCCGGGAGGATGTGCGGCTCTGGGCGCTGGTCGCCGCCGCCTCACTCGTACTGGGCGGCCTCGCGGTATGGAGACGCCAGCGTCGGCGAATCGCGATAGCTTGAGGGCATGACGCCCTCTCGCCCTCTCGCCGTGGTCACCGGCGCCACCGCCGGTATTGGTCATGTCTTCGCGCAGAAACTGGCTGCCAGTGGACATGACCTGCTGCTCGTGGCCCGTGACGCCGAACGCCTCACGGGCGTGTGCCTGGAGCTGGCCAAGCAGCACGGCATCGGCGCCGAAGCATTCAACGCCGACCTGAGCGACCCGGCCGACATCGCGCGCCTCGCGGACCGGCTGCGCGGCGAATCGCGCCTTGCCACGCTGGTGAGCAACGCCGGCTTCGGCACGCGCGGCACCATTCTCACAGCGGATCCGGCCAAGCAGCGGCAGATGATCCAGCTGCATGTGGTGGCCACGCACGAGCTCGTGAGCGCCGCGCTCCCCGGTATGGTGGAGCGCAAGCAGGGGACGATCATTGTGGTCGCGAGCGTCGCCAGCTGGAGCCCCACCGCCGGCAACGTGAACTACAACGCCACCAAGGCCTACCAGCGCATGTACTGCGAGGCGCTGGCCACCGAACTCGATGGCACCGGCGTGCACATCCAGGCGCTCTGCCCAGGCTTCACGTACACCGAATTCCACGATCGCCTCGGCAATGGGCGGAAGGGGATTCCCACCTGGGCGTGGTTGTCGGCCGATCGCGTGGTCAGTGAGAGTCTCGCGCAGGCCAACGCGCGCGGGGCCGTGGTCTGCGTGCCGGGCAAGCGCTTCAAGCTCATCGTGTTCTTCCTCAAGCACGCGATCTGGGTGCTCGGCGGACTCCGCCAGCGCTACCGCCGCGATCGTTTGAAGGTGTGACAACCGTGCAGACGATGAGGCCGACGACGGCCGACGCCGTGATCTGCGGTGCCGGGATCGCCGGCGTGGCGGTGGCGCAGGAGCTCACGCGACGCGGGCTCACCCGCGTCGTGCTCGTGGATGACCGCGCGCCGCTCACGCTCACAAGCGACAAGAGCACCGAGGCCTATCGTAACTGGTGGCCCGGTCCCGACGACGCCATGGTGCAGCTGATGAACCGCGCCATCGACCGGCTCGAGCAGTGGGCCGACGCGAGCCACAATCGGTTCCTCCTCAATCGCCGCGGCTACTTCTACTGCACGGCGCGGGCTGAGCGCGCGGCGCAGTTCGAAGCCGAGGCGGCGCTTGCCAGTGCGCAGGGCGCCGGGCCGGTGCGCGTCTACCGTTCCCGTGAGGAACTCGCGGCGTACGCCCCAAGCGCGACCACGGGGTGGCGTGATCATCCCACGGGGGCCGACCTCTTTCTCGGCACCGATGTCATTCGCGCGCAGTTCCCCTGGCTCGCGACGGATCTGGTGGCGGTGCTGCATGCGCGGCGCTGCGGGTGGTTCAGCGGGCAGCAACTGGGTGCGTATCTGCTCGAGGACGCGAAGGCGCGCGGCGCGGTGCTGGTCAGCGGGCGCGTTGCGGCGGTGCACACTGCGAACGGTGCGGTGGCTGGCGTGCAGGTGCTCGCGAGCGACGGCACCGCGCACGATATCGTGACGCCCACGTTCGTGAACTGCGCCGGCCCGTTTGCCAAAGCGGTGGGCGCACTCGCCGGGCAGACCCTGCCGCTCTTCTCCGAGGCGCACTACAAGGTGAGCATCGAAGATCCGCACGGCGCCGTCGATCGCGGCACCGGGCTCGTGATTCTGGATGATCCCCAGCCGCTCGAGTGGAGCGACGACGAGCGCGCCGAGCTCGCGGCCGATGACAGCACGCGGTGGCTCACCGAGCCACTCCCGGCCGGGATTCACCTGCGTCCCGAAGGGTACGGCGCGAGCACCACGGTGCTGATGCTCTGGGATTATCACAGCGCGCATCGCTTCGACGCGCCCGAGTATCCGCTCCCTGATGATCCGTTCTATCCCGAAGTGGTGCTGCGCGGGATGACGCGCCTCGCCCCCGGCCTCGCGCGTTATCTCGACCGCTTGCCGCACAACTACGTGGACGGCGGCTACTACACGAAGACGGTCGAGAATCGCCCGCTGGTCGGGGCGTCGGGGGCCCGCGGGGCCTTTGTCTGCGCCGGCTTCAGTGGCTTTGGGCTCATGGCCGCACCGGCCTGTGCGGAGATCGTCGCCGATGCCATCCTGGGGGTGCCATCACCGCCCTACGCCGCGGCCGTCGCCCCCGGGCGCTTCGCCGATCCCGCCTATCTGGCCCGCCTCGAACGCTGGGGAAGCACCGGCCAGCTGTAGGCCGGGCCTGGCGGGCAGTGCAATCCGACAAAGGAATTCGGCATTATTGGGGCGGCCGATGCTGGCCAAGGTTCGACCATCCCGCCCCACCGGCCGGGCGCGCGGTTCGGCGCCGGGCCCTGACCGTGTGTTCATGTCCAGTGCCCATTTTCGGGTCGCGGCGACAGCTGCGACCCTTCTGTTGTGCGTGTCCAGCGCCGCCATGGCGCAGGGCCGCCCGGCCGGTCCGCCGGCTGGTCTCTCGGCCGCCGCACGTCCGGCGGCGCCCGATTCGCTGACGCTGCAGTCCCAGGCCATCCGCGTCTTCCTCGACTGCCAGGGGCGCATTCGCGGCTGCGACCGCGACTTCATCGTCACCGATGTGAACTTCGTGAACTGGATGCGCGATCGCTTCGATGCCGACGTGCAGATCCTCGTCTCCGGCCTGCAGAATGGCGGCGGTGGCAACGAGAACACGATCACCTTCATCGGCCGCCGTCGCTTCGAGGGGATGGCCGACACGCTGGTGTTGAACACGCTCCCGAACGATCCCGACGATCGTATTCGGCGCGAGCTCGCGCGCACCTTCAAGATCGGGCTCGCGCGCTATGTCGCGAAGTCGCCTATCGCCTCGCGCATTCAGCTCGCCTACATCCCGCCGTTCGGGGCGCAGCAGCAACAGGCCACCGCCGCGAATCTGAAGGACAAGTGGAACCTCTGGACGTACACCACGAACTTCAACGCCTTCATTCGTGCGGAGGAGCAGCAGCGCTCCATCAACGGCTCGCTCGCCCTCTCGGCGAACCGCGCCACCGAGCAGTGGAAGCTCAACGTGTCGGTGAGCGGGAATGTGAACGCGCAGCGCTTCGAGATTCCCGCGTCGCGGACGCGTCCGGCGTTCACGGTCACGAATGAGCAGCGCACGTACAACGCGAACTCGCTCATCGTGCGCTCGCTCAATACGCACTGGTCGGCCGGTCTCAAGCTCGGCGCGGGGTACTCCGACTTCCTGAACCAGGATCTGGCGCTGCGCGCGCAGCCGGCGGTGGAGTACAACGTCTTCCCCTGGACCGAGCAGACGCGCCGGCAGCTCACGTTCCTCTACAACGTCGGGCCCAACTACTACGACTATCAGCGCACGACGGTCTTCGACAAGGACCACGAGCTGCGGGTCAGTCAGCAGCTGACCGCGTCGTATGTGGCGCGTCAGTCGTGGGGCTCGAGCAATGTGTCGCTCGACTGGCTCAACTATCTCCACGACTTCAACCGCCACGCGCTCACGCTGAGCGGCAATGTGGACCTCCGCCTCGGGCGCGGTTTCTCGCTCAACGTGGGTGGCTCGGCGGCGCGCGTGAACGACCAGATCTACCTGCCGCGCGCCGGCAACACCGAAGAGGAGATCCTGCTGCAGCGGCAGGCGCTTCAGACCGGGTTCCGCATCACCACGAACATCGGCATCCGCTACACCTTCGGCTCGATCTACAACACCATCGTGAACCAGCGCTTCAGCAGCCTCGGGGCCAGCGGCGGCCGGTTCGCGTTCATGTTCTTCTAAGGGCACGGCGCCGGCTTGGCGCCCGCCCGCGGCGCCCCGTCACGGAATTGTGGCGGGGCGTTCCGCGGCGTACGTTCGCGGGGACACCGACCGAGCCCCGCACCCCGCTTCGTATGCTCCCCGAACTCCTCGTCGCCACCGACGTCGACTTCAGCCTGCTCAAGGGCACGCGTCCCATCGCCTCGGGGCAATGGGAGGATGTGGTCCGCGCTGAACTGCAGCGCGAGGGCTTCGTCATCACCCTGCGGCTGCAGCTCAAGAACGGCAAAACGTTCACCGCGCACGACGACGCCCCCGGCTGGGACGATCTCATGGATCACGGCGCCGATGTGCTCGACGGGTTTCCGTCGGTGCGGGAACTCCCCGGGGTGCTGGACGGCGCGACCGGCCCGGTGACGGTGTATCCGCGCTAAGGCGCGCCGGTTCGCGCAGTCCACGGCGCCCGTGCGGCAACGCTGTCGCCGGTTCGCCCTGTCATCCCCGGGGCGGCGCCCGCGCTCGCGATGGCGGCAACGGCGGCGCTCGCCACTTCTGCCGCGCGGGTTCATTCTTGGGGATGGTCGCTCTGTTGCCTATATGGATTGCGCTGGTGCCGCGTTGGCGCGTGGCGGTGCGTGCCGGGTTACTCGGCCTCGTTGCGCTCGCCGGCGTTGCGGGGTTGCTCCCGGCGCAGGTGGTCCGATTGCAGCCGAATACGCCGTTCGCGTTCGACACGAGTGAGATCAAGGTCACGCGTGATCCGGCCCGCATGGTGGGCACCCTGCTGACGCCACGCGGGGTCTCCAAACCGCCAATCGTGCTCTTTGTCGGTGGCGCCGGTCCGGTCGATCGGAACGGGAATCTGGCGGGGGCGCCCCTGCGCACCGATGCGTTCCGGCAGCTGGCCGAATCACTCGCCACACGGGGGATCGCGTCGTTGCGCTACGACAAGCGCGGCGTCGGCGCCAATGCCCCGGCCACGCTCCCCGAGCATCAGACCGTCTTCGACGTCTTCAGTCTCGATGTGGGCGCGTGGATCTACGAGCTTCGCCGCCGGACGATGGCGCCCGTGGTGGTGCTCGGACACGACGAGGGGGCGCTCGTGGCGGCCGTGTCGCAGCGTGGCGTACCGGCCGATGCCTACATCTTCATCGGCGGGCCGTCGCGTCAGGCCGATGAACTGTTGCGCGAACAGCTCCTGCCGGGGCAGCCGGCCGATGTGGCCGCCCGCATCGATACGCTCATTCGCGCCATGCGCGCCGACAGTATCGTCGATGCGGTGCCCTTTCAGCTCGCGGGGCTCTTTCGCCCCACGCTGCAGCCGTATCTCATCTCGTGGATGCGCTATCATCCCGCCGCGGAGATGAGCCGCATCCTGGCCCCGTGTCTGCTCGTGCATGGTGTTCACGATCTGCAGCAGACGGCCGCAGAAGCGGATACGCTGGCCAAGGCGCAGCCGCTCTGTCTGCGCGCCTCGGTGGACAGCATGACGCATACGCTCAAACGGGGCGGCAGCGAACTCGCCCAGCAGGAAGCGGCGTGGCGCGATCCCAACGAACCGTTGGCGCCGGGACTCGTGCGCACGATCGCCGACTTCGTGACCTTGGTGACGGCCAAGCCACCGGCGTCGTGCGGGGCCGACTCCGTCGCGGAAGCGGCAAAGACGCAACTGCTGATCGAGCGACCGGTCACCAAAATCGCACCCAACACCATCGCGATTCTGGATGATGTGTACCTCGGACGCTATGAATCGGCGACCATTCCGGCGACCCTGAGCGACGCGATTGCGTCGGCCACCCTGGTGCCGCCCTCGATCGCGCGTCGGTACGGCCCCACGGCGGCGAAGTGTGGGGTGCTCCGCATGAACACCGCGGAAGCGCTGGCCGCCGACACCGCCGAGATCATGGGGGCCGTCCTCAAGGCCGAGACGGCGGCGCACGTGCCGCGGCTGACCACCATGCTGACGTTGCTGGACTCGGTCACGAGCCAGCTGGTGGCGGCGCCGCTGCATCGCGCCATGGTGCGGCGCAACCTCCCGATCGCGAGCAGTAGCCGCATGGGCGACGATACGGTGACGATCGCTCTGCAGCAGCTCACACGCGATCTTGCGTCGCCGGGTGAGCCCGCTCTCGTGACGACGCGCGTGCGCTGGAGCACGCCGTTCACCGCGAATGGCAACCGCTGCCGCCTGCGCTACGACGTGATGGTGGTGACCGAGGTCCGTCGCCAGAATGGCAAGTGGGTCGCGCGGCGAACCGATCCCGAACTCAAGAGCATCGGCGGGTGTGTGCCGATGGGGCCCCCCTGACCGTGACGGCTGGCCTGCGGTCGATCACGGTGCACGACGTCGAGCTCGGGCTCGAGTATCCCGCCGTCGTGTGCTATCCCACCCCAGATACATCGGCCGGCACAATGCTCGGCCCTTATGTGTTCGAGGCCACGCGCGATGCACCCATCGCTGCCGGCATCCATCCGCTCGCGGTCGTGTCGCACGGCGGCGGTGGCTCGCATCTGCTCTATCGCTCGATCGCGACCCATCTCGCGGCGCACGGCTGGATCGTGGTCTGTCCCGAGCATCCCGGGGACAATCGCAATGATCGCTCGCTGGTGAACACCGACCTCGCCGCGGCACGCCGCGCGCGGCATGCGTCGCTGGCGCTCGATGCGGTCATCGCGCACGAGGCGCTCGGTGCGCACGTCGATCGGGCCCGCATCGCCGCGATCGGCCACTCGATGGGGGGCCTCACCGCCCTCACGATGGTGGGCGGGCAGCCGTGGAGCATGGCGCGCGTGCCGCTCGACGTGCAGCACGACCCCCGCGTCCGCGCCGCCGTGCTGCTGGCGCCGGCCACGGACTGGTTCATGGCGCCCGACGCACTCGCGCGCGTCCGCACGCCGCTGCTGGTGTATGTCGCCGAGCACGATCCGGTCACGCCGCCGACGCGGGTGCGCGCAGTGCTCGCGCACCTGCCGCCCGACACGCCGTGCGACATGCGCGAGGTCGCCGGTGGTGGGCACTTCGCCTTTCTGACGCCATTCCCCGACGCACTGCGTCGCCCCGACTTTCCGCCGTCGCAGGACCCGCCGGGGTTTGATCGCACGGCACTGCACACACGCTTGCCGGCCGAGATTCTCGCCTGGCTTGAGACGACCGTTCGCTGACCTGGCATCGGCTGCCGTGGATCTGGCGGCCGCGGTGGATCTGGCGGCTGCGGTGGATCTCGCGGAGGCGCAGGATTTCGCGGATCACTGAAACAGCATGCAGGGATCTTGGGGATTTATCGGATTGGGACGGAGTGATCCCCTTAATCCGCGTGATCCACCAGGGCTGTTTCTGTTATCCCGGTTATCCAAACAATCCGCGCAATCCTCTGCGCATACGTCGCAGCTCAGCTGCCAGTGCAGTCCGTCGCCTCACCCGCCGCCGCGAGTACCGCGCGCAGCTGCTGCGCGAACACCGCGCGCTCCGGTACCGCGAGCGGCGCGAGCAGCTCCGTCTCCACGCGCTTCATGCGCCCCTCGAGCGTGGCGACGAGGCGGCGACCATTGGGCGTGAGTGCGAGCTGATAGACGCGACGATCATCCGGATCGTCCTGCCGCTCCACGTAGCCGGCCTCGGCGAGGCCGAGCGCGGCTTGCATCGTGGTCGTGCGATCCATGCCGAGCCGCTGACCGACCGCTTGCTGCGGCATCGTCCCTTCATCGCGCAGCACCATGAGCATCAGGAACTGCCGCGGGTGCAGGCGGTGCTCGCGCATGTCCTCTTCGAAGCGCGCCCGAAAGAGCGCGGCGACCTGACCGCAGAGGAACCCCACGCTCGAGGTCACGGCCTTGGGGAGGGCCGGCTGGTCCGGATCGGGCACGGTGGGGAGGCGCTTCTTGGGCATGGCGAAAGATGGACTTGACGGGCGGCTTCTGGAGTATAATAGTACCCTCAGCTGATGATCAGTAGTACTGACGATCAGTTCTGCTGACGGTATTCCTCCAACCGGAACCTCTCATGAACAAGCTGCTCTGGACCCTGCAGGCGCTCGTCGCCCTCGCCTTTGCCGCCTCGGGCGGCATGAAGGTCGCCAATCCCGATGCACTGCGGGCCAACCCCCAGATGGCGTGGACACAGGATTTCAGCAACGGCGACATCCGCGCCATCGGCAGCGCGGAGCTCCTCGGCGCCGCCGGCCTGATCCTCCCCGCCGCCACGGGGATCGTTCCGGTGCTCACGCCCGTGGCCGGTACTGGACTCGCACTCCTCATGGGCGGCGCGACCGCGACGCACCTGCGCCGCGGGGAGCCGCCCGTGGCCCCGGCGGTCCTCGGTGTGCTTGCGCTGAGTGTGGGGCTGCTGCGCGGGCGCCGGCAGCGTCAGCAGCGGCTCGTCGCGGCCGCCGCCTGAGCCAGGCCGCGCTCGACGCCGAATTGCGCTAGACGCCGAACTGCTGCAGATGATGGTCGAGGTGCTTGCCGAACAGCACGCGCCACTCGGCCGCCGTGAGCGGGCCAAAGCTCAGCGACGGATGCCCCTCGTAGAACCGTGGGCCGTCCTGCTGCGCGCGCCGCAGGTACGCGATGAGACGCTCGCGCTCGGCGTCGAACTCACGCGCGTCGGTGATGCGAAACGCCGGCGCCGTGGGCGTGTTCTTCGGGTAGGGATCCGGCCCGACCACCTTGGCTTTCACGATCTTCTTCAGCACCCAGCGCATGATCGGGTTGGGGCGCGGATGCTTGTCGGTGTAGACCATTTCGTACGTCACGCAGCAGTGCGCGAGCATCTGCGCCGCGTTCATCTTGCCCCACACCGGCTGCGACGCCGGTGTGAGGGCATTGATGCGCGCGATCGTCGCGTCGAGGGTGCGCGCGTCGAACAGGTCGGGATAGTTGGCCGGCGCACCCATGCGCGTTACGCCTGCGCCGGCGCGTCCATGCCGCGCCACAGGTTCGACGTGGTGAGTTCCGTCTTGCCGCACAGCTTGAGGTAGCAGAACAGCTGCGTGCGGTAGGCGGCATAGTTGCCGAGGATCATGCTCACGATGTGCGCGCCGCGCGAGCCCGGCGGGCCGAAGAGCTGAATGATGCCACGGAAGTCGTCGTCGCTCATGGCGCCGATCTCGTTGGCATACCACGCCGCCTGACCGGCCAGCTTGGCATCCAGGCCGGCGAGATCGAGCGCATCGGCCTCGGCCTGCGCGGCACCCCACGCGGCCCCGTCGAACTTGCCGGCCTTGACGGCCCCCACGAGGATCGGGCCCTGCACCACGAGATAGCGCACCAGCTCGATCGAGCTGCGCTGTTTTTCGGTGGGGCGATAGTTGACCGAGCTGTCGTCGATCTTCGTGATGAGGTGGCGGAGCACATTCACTTCGTGGGCCAGCAGGCCAACGAGTTCGTCTTTCGCGAGAACCATGGTGGGGATCAGAGGAGGGGAAGGGGCGGGACCGCAGGCGGAAAAGGTGCGCGGTGCGTCCCCACGGCGCCAGCGTCCGCGGTCCGTTGGCGCTCGCGAGGCGCCCCGCTCGACCGTATCGTGACGGGATGACCCTCCGACACGCCTTTCTTGGCCCCCTGGCCGCGCTGATGCTCGTCGCCTGCGCGGGTGACACGGCCCCGTCTGCTTCGACGCGTGACAGTACGCCAGCCATCGACACCGATCTCCTCGATGTCAGTGTGGCGAAGCTGCAGCAGCTCTACGCCAGCCGCACGTACACTGCTCGCCAGGTCACTGAATGGCACCTCGCGCGCATCGATCGTTACAACGGCGTGTACGGGGCCATCGAAACCGTGCTGCGCGATCAGGCGCTCGCCCGCGCGGACAGCCTCGACGCCGCCGTCGCGCGCGGCGATACCACGCGTGGCCCGCTCTGGGGCGTGCCGGTGGTCATCAAGGCCAACACCAGTGTGCGGGGGCAGGTGACCACCGCTGGCTGGGCGGGATTCGCGAAGCCCGGGCATGAGCTCGTCGCACCGCGTGACGCGACCATCGTGGCGCAGTTCAAGGCGGCTGGGGCGATCATCGTGGGGCTCGCCAACATGCCCGATCTCGCCAACAGTGACACCAACCGCAGCACGAGCTTTGGGCGCACCGGCAATGCGTACGATGTGCGCTTTTCCCCCGGCGGCTCGTCCGGCGGCGTGGTCACCGCGATCGCGGCCAACATGGCGGTGCTCGGCAATGGGACCGATACCGGCAACTCCATTCGCATGCCCGCGGCGACGAGCGCGCTGGTCGGGATCTTCCCGACGCGCGGGCTCGTGAGCATCGCCGGCATCGCGCCACTCGACTGGTTGCTCGACAACACCGGGCCCATCGCGCGCACCATCGACGACGCCACCGTCGCGTTGCAGGTGATGGCCAGCAAGGACTCGCTCGACGCGCCGTCGCTGGCCGCGCCTGATTCAGCCCGCGTGCTGCCGTCGGTCCGTGCCCTCGCTGGCGCCTCGCTCAAGGGCAAGCGCTTTGGCGTGCCGGCGTTCATCATGACCGGCCGCGGTGTGCCGTTTCACGGCATCCCCTACGCCGTGCCCGAGGCGAAGGCCGACTCGATGCGCCATGCCGCCGACATGCCACTTCGCCCGGAGACGAAGGCGGCCTTTCTCAAGACGCTCGACGCCTTGCGCGCTGCGGGCGCCGAGATCGTCATGGGCGACACGGTGCTCGGCGCCGATTTCGCGCGACTCGCGAGCCGAGTGGCGACGTACGCCTACATGCGCGACGGCACCGATCAGTTCCTCGCGCACTTCGGACCCGCCGAATATCACTCGAGCGCCGAGTATCAGGCCAAGATCGGGCAGCCGCTGTACGCGAGCTCCATCGGCACCGAATCGGGATTCAATACGCTTCCGGGCGTGACCCTCACGCAGCGCGTGCTGGCCACCGACCCCGATGCGGAGCGCATGTATCATGCACCGCGTAAAGCGGTGCTTGATGCCTATCTCGCCACGATGGACCGCCTCAAGCTCGACGGCTTCGTCTACCCCGCCATCCAGATGCCGCCGCCGGATGAGTCGATGCCGCAGGATGGAGTCCTCAGCACCGGCCCGCACAGCGCGACGAGCTGGGTGAACATGATCGGCGTGCCGGCCATCGTCGTGCCCGGTGGCTTCTATGCGAGCGGCCTGCCGTTCGGCCTGGAGTTCAGCGCGCGCCCCTGGCGCGACGGTGATCTGCTGAGTATCGCCGCCGCGTTTGCCAGAACAGGCACGTGGCGGAAGCCGCCCGTGTTGGTGGAGCAGGGGCTGCTTGCCGACCACACACCACGCCAGGCGCGCTGATCCGCCTCGCGTTGCGCCCGACCGTTCTCGCGTTCGCCACCTCACACGCCCGCACATGTCCTGGAACCCGCAGCCCACACTCACCGGCTTGCACCTCACGCTCCGCCCGCTGCGCGAGGCCGACTTTGACGATCTGTATGCCGTCGCCAGTGATCCGCTGATCTGGGCGCAGCACCCGGCGTGGAATCGCTACGAGCTCGCGGTCTTTCGCACCTTTGTGGACGAGGCGCTCGCCGGTGGCAGCGCGTTCGTGGCCATCAACAACGCCACCGGCGCGATCATTGGCTCGTCGCGCTATCACGGCTACAACGCCGAGGCGCGCGAAGTGGAGATCGGCTGGACCTTTCTCGGGCGTGCGTACTGGGGCGGCGCGTGGAACCGCGAGATGAAGCGGCTCATGCTCGAACACGCGTTTCAGTATGTCGACCGCGTGCTGTTCAACGTGGGACCCAACAACATTCGCTCGCAGACCGCGATGGAGCGCATCGGCGGCACCCGCGTGGGGCAGGTGGTGGACGCAGTGCGCGGAGATCGGGTGGTGTTTGAGATGCGGAAGGAGAATTGGGAGGGGATACGGGAGCGGCTCTCCTGAGGTGAGAGGTCGGAGATGCGTGGTGAGTAACCCCTCAGGCGTCAGGGGGGAGGACGAAAGGGAGTGGGCATCAGGACGGCGGTTTGTGCTGTCCTGATGCCCACTCCCTTTATCCCTCCCCCCCTGACGCCTGAGGGGTTGCCCAAAACCCCAAACCCTAAAGGGCCCGCTCCCACGTCTCCCCCACCAATCCCACGCCAAAGCTCTGATGCGGCGCCGAGTCCACCAGCCGGTAGCCATCGGCCACGTACAGCGCGCGCGCCGCATGCAACACGCTGTTCGTCCACAGTGTGACCGTGTGATAGCCGGCCGCCTTCGCGAACGCGGCGCACTCCTGCACGAGACGTTTGCCGATGCCGAGGCCGCGGGCTTCGGGGAGGACGATGAGCAGGCGCAGCTTGCAGACACCGGGGCGGTCGGGGTGCTGCACCAGCATCACGGAGCCCACACGGTCCCCGTGGCGCTCGGCGATCCAGCACCGCTCACGCGCCGGGTCATGCTGCCGCGCAAACGCCCCCGCGATCTCGGCGACCAGGCCTTCAAAGGTGCCATCCCATCCGTACTCGGCGGCATACTGCTCGCCGTGCACGCTCACGATCCAGCCGTAGTCGCCGGGGCGCGCCTCGCGTAGCGCGTACGGCGCCTCCGGCTCGTAGCGACCACCCAACAGGGTGGTCACCGAGCGACTCGCACTCACCAGGGCCGCACGTTGTGTGGCGGGTACGGTAGCGAGCACGTCCCGCACCTGCGCCTGGGAGGCCTCATCCACGGCGGTGAACGCCTTGCGCCCCACGGCGGTGAGCGAGAGGAGCCGCGTGCGTCGATCACTCGGGAGTACCCGCCGCCGCACCAGCTTGCGCGCCACGAGGCGCGCGACGAGACGGCTGATGTAGCCCTGATTGAGCCCGAGCGAGTCCGCGAGGGCAGACTGCGGCTGTTCCCCCTGCGCCAACTCGAAGATGATGCGCGCCTGCGGCAGCGAGAGCCCGCGACCGTAGGGGAGGTCGGCGAGCAGCCCGAACCGCTGGGTGACGGTGCGGTTGAGCTCGCGGATGGCTGAGACGGCGGCGGGGGAGACGGGCATGGGGGGAGAGTGGGGGCAATAGTTGCTTTTGGCAAGTATTGGGTTTGGGGTGGTGAGTGAACCCCTCAGGCGTCAGGTGGGAGGACGAAAGGGAGTGGGCGTCAGGACCGCGGTTGGTGCTGTCCTGACGCCCACTCCCTGTATCCCTCCACCCTGATGCCTGAGGGGTTCCTCACTACTCACCTCAGCGCGCCACCGCTCCCGCTCGCCGCGTCTTCTTCACCGCGTACTGCGCCGCATCCGCCCGCTTGAGCAGCGCCTCCACATCATGGCTGTCGCCCGGCTCCGCCCACGCGACGCCCAGGCTCATGCCGAGCACCCAGTTCTGCGACGGGTCGTCGGCGCGCGCGGCGTTGTGCGTGGCCATCGCCTGCTCGAGACGCTCCATCAGGCGCGGGATGTCTTCGGCGCCCAGGCCGGGGGCCAGTACCGTGAACTCGTCACCGCCCAGACGCGCCACGACGTCGGCATCGCGGAAGGTGCGTTGCAGCAGCTTCGCGATCTCTTGCAGCGCGGTGTCACCGCAGGCATGACCGTGCACGTCATTGATCTGCTTGAAGCGATCGAGATCGCCGTAGAGCATCGCACACGGCTCACCGGCGCGCAGGGCGCCGGCGATGAGCGGCCGCGCGGTCTCCATGAAGCCCCGGCGATTGAGGAGCCCGGTCAGCTCGTCGCGGATGGACAGATCGCGGAGCTTCTGTTCGTGCGCCTTGCGGTCGGAGATATCGCGCACCACCACGACCATCCCGCCCTGCGGCAGCGCGGTGATGGAGAGCTCCTGCGGGAAGGTGCTGCCGTCGAGGCGCTGGGCATCGACTTCGCCGTTCCAGAAGCCCAGCGGGGTCACGGCGGCGCGCACCTGCTGCGTGAGCGTCGCGGCGGTTGTGGCGTCGTAGAGCGTGAGCCAGGGGCGTCCGTGGAACGCGAGCGGTCGGTCACCCAGCATGCGGGCGAAGGCGTCGTTGACGAACTCGAGTGCGCCCACGGCATCCACAATCGCGATGCCGTCGGCCGTGACCGCGAGCGCCGCGGCAAGCGTCTGGCGTTCGCGTTCCGCCACACGGCGGGCCGTGACGTCACGGGAGAGGCCGACAAAGCCGGTGAGTGTGCCGTGCGTATCGCGCAGTGGCGTGATCGACAGCTCGACCCAGTACGGATCGCCCGACTTCTTGTAGTTGAGGATCTCGCCGGTGAAGCTGGCGCCCTGCTGCACCGCCTCGCGAATGCGGGCCACCGTCTCGCGCGATGTGTGTACGCCCTGGAGCATCTTGCCGGGCGATGCGCCCAGTGCATCGGCCCAGGAATAGCCCGTCAGTGTCGTGAAGGCATCGTTCACCCACAGGATCCGGGCGCTCGGCGTGGTCACGATCACGGCGTGGTCACTCTGGCGCACGATCACCGACAGCCGCTCCATCTCTTCGGCCAACGCTTCCTGCTGCGACACGTCGCGGAAGGTGGCCACGCCGCCCGGCCGGTCATCGAGGTCACCCGTGAACATTGGTCGCGCGTTCACCGACAGGCTGCGCACCGTCCCGTCGCCCGCCATGATCTTCATGGGGAAGCTGTCGATGCGCTCGCCTTCCGTGCGGGCGCGCACGATGGGGAACTCCTCCGGCAGCATCGCGCGGCCATCGCGGTGCGTCGCGTCGAGTTCGCCAAGGAAGTTGCTGTCGGCGAGCTGTTCCCCGGCCACGCCGAGAATGCGCAACGCCGAATCGTTCCAGGCCACGACGTCGCCGTTGCGATCCTGTACCAGCACACCTTCGGCGAGTGAATCGATCACGGCCCGATGCAGCGCTTCGCGCTCGGCCATCGCCGTGTGCATCGCATGTTCGGCGGAGAGATCCTGCGCGGTGGCGACAAAGACTTCCGGGTATTCGAACTGATCGCGCTGCACCGTGATCGTGAGCTTGACCGGCCAGTTCTCGCGCCCCGCGGCGCGCAGCACGGTTTCGCCTTGCCACATGCCATGCTCGATGACGTGCGGCAGGACTTCGTAGCGCAGGCGGTGCATGTCTTCGCGCTCCACGAAGCGCAGCAGGTGCATCCCCGGACGGCGCGTGATCCCGCGCAGGGTGTGAATGGCCGCCGGATTGGCGTACACGATGTCACCCGCCAACGACCACATGAGCACGAGGTCGGGCGACGAGTCGAGGGTGAGCAGGAAGCGGCGCAGCATGGCCGCCTGCTGATCATAGGCCTCGCGCAGCGAAGCCCCGGCCGTACCCATCACGGGACGGCCATCATTGCCAATCATTTGGTTGGGTACCGCATCCGGGACATGCCCCGTGGCAGGGGGCATCAGCTGTGCATCGTCGCACCCCTGCAAGTATCGGCAGGTGAAAACGATTTCTGGTGTTTCGTCCCAGTCTTTGTGCAAGACCTTTGCTCGCAAGCACTTACATGCTTACGACCGGCCCCGTCTCAGCGGCCAGGGGGGGTCGGCTCGGGGGCCGGCGGCTGCGCCTGATACCACGCGTGCAGGACCGCCGTGTCACCGGCCGTGAGCTTCGCCGCCGGGTGCATGGGCGTGTAGTACCACGGCGGCATCTCGCCGCCGCTCACCTCGCGCCAGAGCCGACGGGGGAGCCGCAGTTTGCGGGCGTCGCTCATGCGATTCCACTCGGAGGCGTTGAACTCACCGCGCCCTTCCTTCACGTGGTCGAGGACCCACCAACTCACCGGCGCCACGCGGCTGTACCAGGGCCAGCTGGTTTCATTCGAGTGGCAGTCGTAGCACGCGCGTCGCAGAATCTCCCGAACTGCCGGCGGCGCCGGCATCTCATCCTGTACCGGGGGATTCTCACGCGCGATGGGGACGAGCTGCGCGGCGGCAAACGCCGCCGCGAGACCGAAGACGAGACGGGACGGGCGCATACCGCAGCATAGGGGCCGAACCCGCCGCCGGACAGCGGGAGATCCCTGAGGCGGCGGCGCCATGTCGTCCGCTTACGGAGGTCCGGGATGGGCTGCACATTCGACGTTCCCTCGCCTTGCGCCGATGCCCATCGCCGTCGAACACATCGAAGAGATCCGGACCACTCCCGAGCGTGCCTGGCAATTGATCGATGATCTGCCGCGCTTCGCGGAGTGGCTGCCGCCGTGCGTCAGCCTGTCGAAGGTCGGTTCCGGCCCGAACGCCGTGGGCGATACGCTGCGGTATGTCTTTCAGCAGGGCGGCCGTCAACAGGAGATGAGCGGGCGTATTGTGGCACGGGAGGCGGGGGCGCGATTGCACTGCCTCTACGACGACTCGGCCTTCACCGTGTCTGTCGATTTGCGTGTGGAGCCCGCGGCCAACGGCACCCGCACCACCCATCGGATTGCCATTACGCCAAAAACGCTCATGGGGCGGCTCATGTCGCCGCTCATTCGACTGGGGCTGCGCAAGCAGACCACCGACGCCGCTCGCAACCTGCGGCGCTTGCTCGAGACGGTCTGAGCGTGGCCGCGTTGGGATGCTACGTTAAAGATCCCTTCACATGCATGGATGGCGAATGGCGTACCTGCGACCGGCGTTGTCTCAACAATTGATTGGCCCAATTCATCCGGCGGATGCGCAGTGGTTGCTTGAGCACCTCGAGCACGGCGGCGGTCCGGCGACTGTCGTGTGGCTGGACCGTCCCACGCTCGACATGCTGCTGGAGCGCGGGGCATCCGCCGAACTGCTCGAGAACCTCGCGGCCTCGTTGGAGGGGCAGGAAGGAGCCGAGGTCGAGGTGTTGCTCGATCAGCGCAACTCGCTGCCGTATGGCACGACGACGGTGGATGACGCGAGCCCATCGCTCGATCAACTCGACGAGCAGTCGCCCGCGGCCGACGTGTACATCGGATCGGTGCGGTTGGCGTGCGCGGTCTGCAAGCACACACGCTTCCGGCATCGCAAGGCGCAGTTGCAGACGGCGCTCGCGTCATTCTTCAACGTGGAGTGGACGGCGCCGTCGGCCGACTGCTATATCTGCACGCAGTGCGGCTTCGTGCACTGGTTCATGCCATCCTGAGGAGTTGCTGATGACCCGCCGTCGCGAGAATGCCGAGCACTATGCCTGGGGCGACGGCTGTGACGGCTGGCATCTGGTGCGAACCGACTCCCTGAGTGTGATCGAGGAGCGTATGCCGCCGGGCACGCACGAGGTCCGACACCGCCATGTGCGAGCGCTGCAGTTCTTTCGGGTGCTCGACGGCGCCCTGACGCTCGAGGTCGATGGCGAGACGCAGCTGCTGCGCGCCGGCGAGGGGCTCGAGGTTCCCCCGGGGACGCCGCATCAGGCGTTCAATCGCAGTGGTGCCGACGTGACGTTTCTCGTTGTGTCGGCGCCGCCAAGCCATGGCGACCGGGAGCTCGTGCCGTAGCATTCGGTATGGCGCTCCACGTCGTGCTCGTGCACCCCGAAATCCACTGGAACACCGGCAACGCCGGCCGCACCTGTCTCGCGGCGGGCGCCACGCTGCACCTCATCGAACCGCTCGGCTTCTCGCTCGACGAGAAACAGGTGAAGCGGGCGGGGCTCGATTACTGGGAGCACGTCGACCTGCACGTCTGGCCCTCGTGGGCGGCGTTCGCCGAGGTCCTGCCGACGCTGGGCACGCCGTGGCTCTTCGACGAACATGCCGACCGTCTCTATTGGGAGGCGCCACTCGGTGCGTCGGATGATGTTGTACTCATCTTTGGCCGCGAGAACGGCGGCTTCCCGGCCGCGGTGACCGACACGCTGGGCGCCCACGCGGTGCGGATTCCGATGCGGGGCGAGGTGGTCCGGTCGCTGAATTTGTCGACGTCGGTGGCGCTTGGGGTGTACGAGGTGGTTCGGCAGCGGGGGCAAGGAAGGGGGTAGGGGTTGCCCTGGAGAAGCGAGAGGCGAGTGGGAGTTGGGGACGTGAGCCGGTGTGGTGAGCCCGTCACTCCGGCTCATGTCCCCAACTCCCACTCGCCTCTCGCCTCTCCAAGGTAACCCAACCCAAGTCCTTCCCCCCAAACACCTTACCCAACGCCCCCCACCCCCGCCAACGCCCGCCTAACGCCGCGCGCTTATATGAGCGCGCATGAAACACCCCCTCCACCCGCTCGGCCGCCTGACGTTGGCCGCCATGCTCCTCGCCAGCTGTGGCGGCGGCGCAGACAGTACCGGCCCGGTGTCGACTGACCTGGCCTGCACGAAGACGCCGCTCACGGTTGGCGTCTCGGTGACGGCGAATACCGCCACCACCATCTGCCGGGATGGCAACGGGAACAGTGGCAATTTCTTCACGCTGACGGTGACGCAGACGACGCCGGTCACGATCGCGATGAGCGGCAACGCGTTCCCCGGCTACCTCGGGTTGTTCTACGACGGCGGGCAGGTCATCGCCCAGCGCAACCCGAATGTTCCGCCGCTGTCGATCGCGGTGGTGCTCGGTCCCGGCACCTACACGGTGATCGGCGGCAGTATGACCGGCGCCGACGGGCCCTACTCGATCGTCGCATCGCCGCTCACGCTGAATGCCTGCGTTGCCAACCTCATGGCCACTGAGGGGGCAATCGTCACCGGGACGGTCACCGCCAACGGCTGTGTCGACGAGGGCGGGAATCGCACGCAGGCCGTCACCTGGGGCACGCGCACGGCGAAGACGCTCGCGTTCACCGTGACCCTCGACAAGAAGGCCGCGGTGCTCTTCAACGGCGGCGCGCCGAACATCATCACCTCGGGCGGCCCGGGGAATGTGACCGGGAGCATGCCGACCCAGGCGCTGCTGTCGTACCACATGGCGACGGCGTACGTGACGCACGTGGCCGCATTCTCGACGTTGCCCATTTCCTACACCATCAAGGCGGAGTAACGATGACCCGCGCGCTTTCTGTGCGACTGGCGAGCGTGTGTGCGGCCGTGGCCCTCGCGGCCTGTGGTGGCACGACCGACACCGGGAGTACCACGACCACGAGCAGCACACCGCGCACGTACACCGGCACCTTCGGCACGGGCGGCCAGCGTGGGACGATTTCGCTCACGAGCGGGGCGTCGCCCACCGGGACGCTGCATGTGAATGGCATCGCCGGTGATGTCGCACTCACCGGCACCTTCACGGCGGCGTCGAGTACGTTCAACATGACCGGCGGCGGGTATACCGTGACGGCGCAGCCGGTGAGCACCACCGCGGCCGACGCCGCGCCGGATGGCCTCGCGCCGAGTCCCACCGGCCCGGTGTTTGCGACGACGGCGGCACCGACGATCCTGACAGGGAGTGTGTCGGGCGGCGCGCTAGCGCTCAACGCGACCTTGACGGCGGTGACCGCGGCAACGACGACCGGAACACCGCCGACGACCACGCGCTACTGCGGCGTTGGGACCGGCTCCGATGCGGCCATGATCGATCTGATCATCAACGGCACGACGGCGGCGGCGAATCTGGTGATCATGGGCGGGCAGGGCACCATGACCGGCACGGCCACGGCGAACTCCGCCACGGTAAGCATCTCGAATCCGCAGAAGACCAACACGCTGACCGCCACCTTCACCTTCGACGGCACGACGGCGACGGGCGTCGGCACCTCCACGCAGTATCCCGCGGAGCGCACGAACGTGGTCCTGACGACCGCGGGGTGCATCGATGCGACGGCGCCGGCGGCGTATACCAGTTACATCAGCGTGGCATACTGGAACGGCAACATCTTCAAGAACGATCTCATTCCGGGTCCACCGGCCACCGGCGCGTTCGACTTCGGCGGGTCGGTGCCGATCGTTCGATTCACCGGAACGTTCACCGCCGGTACCGGGACGGGGAACGGCAGCTTTCAGATGACGTCGCCGGGCTACACGCTCTCCGCCACGGCCTCGGATTCCGGTGTGGTCGGACAGATGGTGCGCGCGTCGGACGGTGTGGTCTTCGGTATCACCGGGCTCGGTGCCACGAGCAGCAATCCGGTGACGCGGTACTGCGGTACCTATGCGGGCAGAAACCCGTTTGGACAAAACAAGACCGGCGCGATCGCCTTCGTAACGCGCGGCGCCGCGGCGAAGATGGTGCTCGGCCAGGCCGCCGCCTCTCGCCTGCTCACCGCCACGGCCGGTGGCTCGTGGATTTTCGGCATGATTCCGGGCGGGTACGCGTACGTCGCCGGCACGCTCAGTGGCACCACGTTCAGCGGCACCTACACCGATACCGACAACTACCTCGGAACGTTTACGGCCAACCCATGCTGATCGCGCGTGACTCAGCGATTTGCGCCCGCCGCCGAGCCGCCACGTCGCGTCTGCTCGGCGCTGCGCTGCTGATGGGGTGCGGTGGGGTTGGCTCATCCACGACCGGCCCCGACGCCGGCAGCACCGCGTGCAACAAGGGCACGCTGACCATTGGCGGTTCAGTCACCGGCAATACCGGCGCGAATCGCTGTCGACTCGGCAGCGACGTCGGCAACATCTACGAATTGGTGGTGACGCAATCGTCGGCGGTCACGCTGACGATGAGCGGCAACGCGTTCCCGGGGTTCATTGGCCTCTATACGAGCGACGGGAAATACCTGGCGATTCGGAACGACAAGGATCCATCGCTGACCATTCCCATCGTGTTGGGGCCGGGGACCTACCTGCTGCGCATCGATTCCATGACCGGTGCCGACGGTCCCTACACGCTGTCGGCGCCGGCGCTCGTCGTTACGGCGTGCAACAGCGGCATCGCGCTGACCAAGGGCGCCACGTACACCGGGGCGCTCAACGTCACGAGCTGTTTCGTGCCCGACGGTCGCAAGTATCAGTCGTTCGCCGTCGTATCCGGTACGCCCGCCACCTTCAGCGTCACCACCACGGTCGACCGGCGCGGCACGGTCAATCTCGTCGGCACCACGCTACAGGACTTTGGCCCCGGGAGCTTTACGGGCACGCTGTCCACCACCACGCAGGGCCTCACGCAGATGGCCACCCTCACCGTGCTCTCGCAGTCGGCGTCGGCGATTCCGCTGACCTACACCGTGAAGGTGGACTGACGCAACGCTAAGTTGAGGGGATGAAGCCCCTCGAAAAGCTCGGCGACGCCCGTACGCCCAACGGCTCGCTCCTGCAGCTCTATCGCCACGACGGCGCGTATCTCATTCGCGCCGACGGTGTCGAGCTGATGTCCACGCGGCGCCATCACTCCGAAGACAAGCTCGCCGAGTTGGCGTGCGCACCGCTCGCCGCCACCCGTGGCGCGCGCGTCCTCATTGGCGGGTTGGGGCTCGGCTTCACGCTGCGGGAGGCGCTGCGGCACGTGGGCCCCGATGCCGAGGTGTGGGTCGCCGAGCTGATGGCCGAGGTGATCGCATGGAATGCGAATCCCGAGTATGCGCTGTCGCACGAGGCCATGGCGGACCCGCGGGTCAAGATCGTGCACGACGACGTGACCAATGTGCTGCGCGCCAATCCGAGGGCGTTCCACGCGATCATGCTCGATACCGACAACGGGCCCGATGGCATGATCCTCAAGGAGAATGCGCGGCTCTACACGGGACGCGGCATCGTGAGCACGATCGGTGCGCTCGTGCCCGGTGGGGTGATCGCCTACTGGAGCGTGGCCGCCGACGACGATTTCGTGTCGGCCCTCGAGAACTGCGGGCTGCGCGTGAAGACGCACACCGCGCGCGCGCACGCGACGAGTGGGCCATGGCACACGATCTACGTGGCGCGGGTGGATGACGGGCAGGACCCGCGCCCGCAACCGAGCGAGCGGCCGCCGAAGGGGAAGCGCCGCCGCTGACTAGCGGCGCGCGGGGGGTGGCGCGGAGGTAGGCATCGGCATCGTCATGCCGTGCGCGTGCATGGTGGAGTCGAGCGCTGCACTGTCGGATGGCGCGAGTACGGTGGGGCCGGCGGCCGTGCTCTCTGGGGTGTCGCTCAGATGCTCCTGCACGATCATCCAGCGCCCGCTCTGACGGCGCCAGAGCATCGTCCAGGCGCCGCTCACGATGTGGCGGGCCCCCTGCGGGGTGAGATGGGGAATGCTGTAGGTGATCGTCATGACGGCCGCGTCGCGCGTGAGGACATCCACGTACGTGGAGCCGAGCACGAACTGCGGCTGCCGCATGTTCTGGCCGACGCGCTGCCAGAACCCGCGAATGGCGCCGGCGAGCGTGTCGCGGTTGGTCATGACGCGCCCGCCGGCCGCGGAGATCACGCGGCCGCTGTCGGGGTACAGCGAGAGGAGCCGGTCGGGGGACTCGGGGTGCGAAAAGTCGTACGCCTGCGCGACGAGTGTGCTCAGCGAATCCCGAATGGCGTTCCGGTCAGCCGGCGAGACCCGGAGCGGGTCCGCGCAGGCGGCGGTTCCGGCCACCAGCGCCAGCGGGACCGCGAGATGCAGAAACGGGAAAATCCGACGGCGACCGGGAGGGCGGCGGCCCTGTGTCATTCTCACTCCGGGGACAGTGACGTGTCCTCCCGAGGGGACGTTCAAACACGCGGTTTGCGTATTTCCCCTTGGAGACTGCACGTTACAGTGATGGCAAGGCAATTGCCTTGCCATATCGTACGGCCTGTGTGCCGACCCCTCGCCGCTCACCCTGCTCGCACCCCGTCGGCCTTCTGGCCGGGAGGTTCCGGTGCCCCTGCGTCGCCCCGCTGTTTCAACCACGCTCCGCCTCACCACGGCCGGCACGCTCGCGCTGATCGCGCTGGGGTGCGGGAGTGACCGTACGCAGGGCGTCATGACGGCCGATCTCGAGCGCGACCTTGCGTTGGCGTCCAGTGCGGCGCGGCCGGCCAACCAGGTCGTCTCGGCGCTGGAAGGCGGGCCACAGCATGCGCCCAGCGGTGAGCAGCGGGGGCGGCGCGACAACATCGTCCGCCCGCAGCGGGCGCCGCGCGTGAATCCCAAGGCGTCCACCACGTTGGAGGCGCCGGTGACCGAGCAGGTCGCGGAGGCCCCCGCGCCGGTGGTGGAAGTGGCCAACGCCACGCCGGCCCCGGCTCCAGTGCCGACGCCGGCCACCGATGCCCCCGCTCCGCGGCCGACCTGGGGCGTGATCTACGATGAAGGCCAGAACACCGGACGCGGACCGAGCGACAACACCGGCACCGGCTCGATGGGGACGGGGCGCGGACGCGATGGCGGCATGGGTGGGATCGGCGGGGTGATCATCCGCGGCGGTAGCGCGGGTGAAGATCACTGCGAACCGCGCGGCGGTATCGGCCGCCGGGGCCGCATGCCCGGTGGGATGGGCGGCATGGGTGGCATGGGCGGTGGCGGCATCATCGGTGGCGTGATCGGCGGCGTCATCGGGCGCGGTACCTTCCCGCGCTACTGAGTACCACCGCTCGTCGGACGTGAGGGCGCGATCTCCGGACTCGGAGGTCGCGCCCTTATCTTTCGCGGGTGACCAGTCACTTCGAATCACTCGGCGGCGAGGCCGGCATTCGCCAGCTCGTCGATCGCTTCTATGATCTCATGGACACCGCCCCCGAAGCGGTGAACGTCCGCGCGCTGCACGCCACCAGCCTCAAGGCGTCGCGCGAGAAGCTCTTCAAGTATCTCACCGGCTGGACCGGCGGACCGCCGCTCTACGAGCAGCAGTACGGGCATCCGCGGCTCCGCATGCGGCACTTCCCGTTCGCGATCGGCGCGCGTGAGCGCGACGAGTGGCTCTGGTGCATGGATACGGCGCTCGACGAACACGAAGCGCCCGCCGAACTCAAGACCTTTCTGCGCGAGAAGCTGCACGCCCTGGCCGATCACATGCGCAATCAACCGGAATAACCGATGCGCATTGTAGGCGGGAAGTTTGCGGGGCGATCCCTCACCAGCCCGGAAGAACGGGTGCGCCCGACCGCGGAGCCGGTCCGCGTGGCGATCATGAAAGCCATCGCGGCCGACATCGACGGCGCGAAAGTGCTCGACCTGTTCGCCGGTACCGGCGCGCTGGGGCTTGAAGCGCTGTCGCGCGGCGCGAAGTACGCGGACTTTGTGGAGTTCCGTCCGGGGAGCCTGTTCGCGCTCAAGGCGAACATCGCGGCGCTGCGCGTGCGTGAGAAGACGCGCGTGTACAAGAAGGACGCGCTGCCGTTTGCCGATGCGCTCCCCGAAGCGCGCTACGATCTGGCGTTCGCCGATCCGCCCTATGAATCGCGCATGCTCGATCGCCTGGTCGAGCGCTGGGTGCGCGCCCCCTGGTCGCGAGTGCTGGTCGCCGAGCATGCGCTCACGCACACGTCGCTGCCGGCCGCGTCGTACAGCATGATCGTGGGGGAGTCGCGCGTCTCGATTTATCGGGCGCCGGTTCCACCCGCGCCTCCGGGCTGAGCGCTATTTTGCGTCGTCCCCCGGGATGGCGTTTCACTCCTACCTGACCTGCCTCATGCGACTCGTTCGTCGCGCCCTCGTCGCGAGCCTCCTGCTCGCCGCTCCCCTGCTGCCTGCCCAGCCCGCCAAGTGGGCGCAGCAGGCCCAGAACGTCACCATCATCCGCGACCAGTACGGCATCGCCCACGTCTACGGCAAGACCGACGCCGACGCCGTGTTCGGGATGATCTACGCGCAGGCGGAGGATGACTTCAATCGCGTGGAGACGAACTACATCAACGCGATGGGGCGCCTCGCCGAGGTCGAAGGGGAGAAGGAGCTCTGGCGCGACCTGCGCATGAAGCTGTTCATCGATACGCTCGACCTGAAGGCGCTGTATGCCAAGACGCCGAAGGAGATGCAGGCGCTGATGACGGCGTGGGCCGATGGTTTGAATTACTTCCTCGCAACGCATCCGGCGGTG
Source organism: Gemmatimonadaceae bacterium (assembly GCA_019752115.1). Taxonomy (NCBI): domain Bacteria; kingdom Pseudomonadati; phylum Gemmatimonadota; class Gemmatimonadia; order Gemmatimonadales; family Gemmatimonadaceae; species Gemmatimonadaceae bacterium. The sequence continues at coordinate 46,723 of JAIEMN010000004.1, read as the reverse complement.
AAGCCGCGGCTCATCACCAAGTTCCAGCCGTGGATGGCGCTGAGCTTCAGTGAAGGGTCCATCGGTGGCGACATCGAGTCGGTCGCGCTGCGGGGGATTGAGGCGTTCTATGGGAAGGCGCGGGGCGCGACCTCCGAGGGCGCGAAGGATGCGGAGGACGCCGCGGGAAGTCCGTTCGGACCGGAGCCGGGTGGGTCCAACGGCATGGCCATCGCACCGTCGAATACCACGACGAAGCATGCGATGCTCATGATCAATCCTCACACGTCGTTCTACTTCCGCCCCGAGATCCACATGGCCTCGGAGCAGGGGCTCGATGCGTATGGGGCGGTGACGTGGGGGCAGTTCTTCATCTACCAGGGGTTCAACAGCCGCCTCGGGTGGATGCACACGTCCGGTGGTGGTGATGTCACCGACGAATACCTCGAGACGATCACGCCGGCTGGCAAGGGCTTCACGTATCTGCACGGGGGCGTGCAGAAGCCGGTGAAGGCCAAGGTGATCGTGCTGCCGTACAAGACCGCCACGGGCGTGGCCTCGCGCACGGTGACGGCGTACTTCACGCACCACGGCCCGGTCATCCGCGAGCAGGATGGCAAGTGGGTGACCGTGCAGATGATGAACAATCCGCTCGAAGCGATCCAGCAGAGCTACGGGCGCACCAAGGCGAAGAGCTTCGACGAGTTCAAGCAGGTGATGAACTTCCGCACGAATTCGTCGAATAACACGATGTACGCCGATGCCGACGGCAACATTGCGTACTTCCACGGCAACTTCGTCCCGAAGCGCAATCCGAAGTTCGATTGGACCAAGCCGGTCGATGGCAGTGACCCGGCCACCGATTGGCAGGGGCTGCACGCGCTCGATGAGCTGATTCATCTCAAGAACCCGGCGAGCGGCTGGATCTACAACTCGAACAACTGGCCGTTCAGCGCCTCCGGTGCCTCGAGCCCCAAGGAAGCCGATTATCCGGTGTACATGTCCGCGCAGCGCGACAACTCGCCGCGCGGCGTGCACGCGGAGCTCGTATTCGGCACGAAGAAGGACTTCACGCTCGAAAGCATGATCGCCGGCGCGTATGACAGCTATCTGCCGGCGTTCGAGCAGCTCGTGCCGCCCCTCGCGGCCGCATGGGATGCTCTGCCGAGCGGCGATACGCTGCGCGTGCGCCTGGCGGAGCCGGTGACGGTGATCCGCACGTGGGATCGTCGCTTCGCGCTCCAGAGTGTGGGCATGTCGCTCGGCAACTACTACGCCGAAGAGGTCACGCGCGCGGCGATGGCCGGCGCGCGGCAGGCCGGGATGCCGGTAAATGCATATGTCGCGACGCGGGCACCGGGCGCGGTGGTGCTGGGCGCCTTCGCCCGCGCCGTCGATCGCATCGCCCGCGACTTCGGCACCTGGAAGACGCCGTGGGGGGAGATCAATCGCTACCAGCGGCTCTCCGGCGAGATCAACGCCGGCTTTGACGACAGCAAGCCGAGCGTACCGGTGCCGTTCGCCAGCGCGAACTGGGGTTCGCTGGCCAGCTTCGGCCAGAGCAGCGTGCGTACCACCAAGCGCATCTACGGCGACCGCGGCAACAGCTTCGTGGCCGGCGTGGAGTTCGGGCCCAAGGTGCGCGCGAAGAGTGTGCTGGCCGGTGGGGTGAACGGCGATCCGAAGAGCCCGTATTTCTTCAATCAGGCCGAGCGGTATGCGAAGGGCGAGTTCAAGGACGTGAACTACTACCGCGAGGACGTCGAGAAGAACGCGACGCGGACCTACCACCCGGGCAAGTAAGGTGGCCACCACGGGGATGGTGGCGGCGATCGATTTCGGCGCGAGCAACACCAAGGTGGTGGTGCACGACGGCGCGGGCTCGCATCACTGGCGTTTACCCAGCGAAGGGCAGCCCAATGATGCGCGCGTGCGCGAGGTGCTCGCCGTGCGTGATTTGCGACCGGAGGCGCTCGACTGGATTGCGGTGACCGGTGGCAACCGCTCTGGGTTGTCGGACGCGATCGGTGGAACGCCGCTGCATCGTGTGGATGAAGTGCAGGCGATCGGCCGCGGTGGGCTCGCCCTGTCGGGACTGGGGCGTGCCGTGGTCACGAGCGCGGGATCGGGCACCGCCGTGGTGGCCGCGCATCCGGAAGGGTCGAAGCACGTGACCGGCACCGGCGTCGGCGGCGGCACACTGGTCGGGCTCGCCCGTCTGCTGATCGACGTCGTGAGCCCACAGGAGATCGATGCGCTCGCGCTCGCGGGCACCGATACCGCGCACAATCTCACCATCGGTGAGATCCTCGGGCAGGCCATTGGGGGGCTGCCCCCGGAAACGACCGCCGTGAACTTCGGGCGGGTGGCGCGGCATCCGGTACACGCATCGCGCGAGGATACCGCGGCCGCGCTCGTGAACATGGTGGGGCAGGTGATCGGCGTGGTGGCCATCAACGCCGCCCGCTCCCAGCAGCTCGAGCACGCCGTGATCGTGGGGCATCTCGCCGACCTGCCGAGTATTCGGCGCACGCTCGCAGCCGTGGGACAGTTCTACCACGCGAGCATCAAGATCCCCGAGCACGGCGGCATGGCCACGGCGCTGGGGGCGATGCTGGTGACGCAGGAAAGGCTAGCAAACCCATAACCCACAACCAAAAACCCGAAACCCTCAACTGATCAGTAACTGATCAGTTCAGGGTTTCGGGCTTTAGGTATTGGGTTGTGGGTTACTTCGGGTTGTGGACTACTTCGCGGTGCAAAAATGCGTGTACGCCAGCGCCTGCGCCGACCCCGGCACCGGCGCCGCGTAGCCGGGCTGCCTGATGATCCGTTCGTTCGCGACCTTCGTGAACTTCGCGTCGCTGTAGTAGCGATTCTCGAGCACTGCCGCGGTGCCGTCCTTGCAGCGGACGGCCACCTTGGTGCGGGTCCCGAACCACTCCCCGCCGGGAGCCTTGGCCGGCTTGGTGAACGTCGTGCGCAACACCGCGGTGATCTCGGCGGGCGTCTTTTTCACGGTGGCCGCCTCGAGCGTCACCGGATTGCCGCCGGCAATCGTGCCGACGAGCTGCAGCAGCAGGAAGGGAGACATGCTCCTAATAAAAGCCCGTGCTCGCTGCGCTCGCGAGGGCACGAAGACACCGAAGGGCACGGAGAACCCACCGATGTGGTTCTTCGTGCCCTCCTTGGTCATCGTGCCCTCGCGAGCGCAGCGAGCACCGGCAGTTCAGGGCCGAGCCTCGGCGCGAAGCCCGGCAATGCGCTCCGCGATCGCGTCGTAGTTCTTGTCGAAGTGATGATCCCCCTCGCGCCGGTCGAGCTGGACGCGCTTGGGGTCGAGCTCCGGGCACACCGTATCGCTCTCGGTGGTGCCGTAGACGCACAGGATCCTGGTGGTCGTGATGCGGTCGAGATACGGCTTGACCAGAATGTCCGACGGGCGGTTGACGTTCTTCACCAGATCGATCAGGTGAAACTCGAAGCTGGCCGTATGCTCGGCACCCAGCAGCGCGATCCCGTCCACGCGCTCGCGGAGATCGGCGGGGAGCCGCTCGTAGAGGAGCGCGCTGAACCCCGCGCCGCGGGAGAAGCCCACCAGCAGAATGCGCTCCTTGTGCCAGTGCGCGAGATACCAGCGCAGGAGGGCTTCACTATCGCGCGTGAGATCGGCTACCGACTTGTCGCTGCCGCTGGTGAGCCACGCGCGTGAGCCCACGCCCACCACGGCCACGCCGCGCGCGGCGAGCGCGTTCGAGACCTCCACGGTGAGCTCCTTCCAGTTCCCGTCGCCGCTCCAGAAGAGCGCCAGCGTCTTGCCGGCCGCCGCTGGCACTTCCGTGACCGGCAAGGCCCGCAACGCCGCCGGGGCGGGCTGCGCCGAGAGGCGGGGCGCCGCGACGCCAAGCAGCACCGCGCCGAGCAAGACGGTGGCCAGCTGCGTGGTGGCGACCGTGGCTTTCCGCTCGAGCGTGCCCCAGCCCACGAGGCGCCCGCGGAAGGCTGCTTTGATGGAACGCAGCACGACCCAGTACATCACCTGCCGATAGGCAAAGCGCTGCAGCGCGACGAGCCAGGCGAGCCGGCGGTCTTCGTGCGGTTCCATGAACAGCGCCACCAGCGCGGCGAGCAGTTCGCTCAGTACGAACACCGCGTAGAAGGTGAGCAGCTGCTCGAGGTCGGTGCGCGCGTACGTCGCGCCGTGTGTGCGCGCCACCAGCAGTACGTGCACGGAGCTCCACACGAAGAGCACATCGGCGAGCGGCGACAGGGCGGTGAAGAGCAGCTGGAAGATCCAGGTATTCGGCATCGCGATCAGTCCGAGCGTGCCGTAGCGCGGACGCAAGAGCGTATCGCGATGCTTCCAGGCGCACTGCAGCGTACCGAACGCCCAGCGGAAGCGCTGCTTGGCGAGCGTCCGCAGCGTGTCGGGGGCTTCCGTGTAGGCCACCGCGTCGTCGGCGTAGGCGATGCGCCAGCCGTTGCGACGGAGCGCGATCGTCAGGTCCTGATCCTCGGCAAGCGTATCGTCGCTGAAGCCGCCCGCCTCGCGCACGGCGGTGGCCCGCCACGCGCCGATCGCGCCCGGGACCACCGTAATGGCGTTGAGATCGGCGAACGCGCGGCGATCGACGTTCTGGCTCGTGATGTACTCCACCGCCTGCCAGCGCGTCACGAGGTTGAGCCGATTCCCGACCTTGGCGTTGCCCGCCACCGCCCCCACCCGCTCGTCGCGCAACGGCTGCACCAGCCGCGCAATGGCGTCGGGGGCGAAGACGGTGTCGGCATCGAGCCCTACCAGGATTTCGCCATGCGCCAGCGCAATGCCCGCGTTGAGCGCCGACGCCTTGCCGCCATTCGGCTTGGTGACCACGAGCACGCGCGGGTCGCCAGCGAAGGTGTTGCGTGCGATCTGGTAGGTGTCATCCGGCGAACCATCGTCCACGACGATGACCTCGAGTGGACCCGCATACACCTGCTGTAACAGGCTGTGCACCGTCTGCACGATGACCGCCTGCTCCTTGTACGCCGGCACGATCACACTCACGCTGGGCGCAAAGGCCGCCAACTCGGCGGCGCTGGTCGCGCGGTGTGCCCGCAGCCGCTGGCGGATTGCCAGTACCATCAGGACTACGAGGCGCAGGACGCCCAGGGTGACACCGGTGCCCAGCACGGCAACCGCCAGCCACTCGGTCCCGCTCACCAGGCTGTAACCGGTGAAGGCCAGCCAGCGTCGGCGCGCACCGTCGGCCGACAACGGCGGCGTGAACGCCTCCGGCGCCGCCCCCACGAGACCGGCCAGCGGTACGATGGTATCGCCACGCGCCCGCAGCGAGTCGATGATCGGCCCGATCGCGGCCACGGTTGCCGCGCGGTCGCCGCCGCCATCGTGAAGCAGCACGATATGTCCGCGCTGCCGATCCTCCAGCACGCGCTTCACGATTTCGGTGGCCGGCAGCCGTTGCCAGTCATCACTGTCCACGTGCACACCGGCGGTGATGTAGCCTAGCGACGTCGCCTCTTCCACCGGCACGAGTTCGTCGATCGTGCTGGGCTCGGCGTCGCCAAAGTAGGGCGGGCGGAAGAGCAGCGTGCGTTCGCCCACGACGGCCTCGAGCAGCCGCGCCGTGGCATCCAGCTCGAGTCGCGTGACGAACGGCGACACCCGGGAGAGATCCGGATGCGTGAATGTGTGGCTGCCCAGCGCATGCCCCTCCCGCGCAATGCGACGGGTGAGCCCCAACTGCGTCTGCACCCGATCGCCGATCACGAAGAACGTGGCCGGTGCATGTCGTGCGCGCAGCGTATCGAGAATCATCGGCGTCCAGGTGCCATCGGGTCCGTCGTCGAAGGTGAGCGCCACGCGATGCGGATACGCGGCGCCACTGCGCTCCACCGTCCAGGCGGTGGGGAGCGCGACGGTCTTTTCGGTGGTGATGAGGTCCGACACCGAATCGTGGGTCAGCTGCCGCAGCCCCGGGGTCGGGTGCGACGTGACGCGCAGCAGCTCGCCGTCGCCATGCATCGCGACGCCGTAGCCGGGCGGCTGATTGCTCAGCTCCCACCAGGCTTCTTCGCGCGTTCCGTGACCGAAGATGCGCCAGAGCGCCGGATCTTCGGCGCCCAGGCGCCAGACGGCCTGACCGGCCACGCCGAGCGCGGTGCCGGTGTGGATGGCGTTCCAGCTCGTGGCGGCGTCGAGAAACCAGATGACGTGATCGGTGGAGTCGGCGTCGGTCCACGCGATCGTGGGTTCGAGCGCATCGGCGTTCCACTGCGGCAGCACGCCGTGGTCGCGCGCTTCCGCCACCGCTTCGGTGTAGGTCATCGCCTCGACCTTTTCGGCGGGCACGGCGTCGCTCCACGCGTAGCCGAAGGTGCCGAAGGCAAAGATCAGGCGACTCGGCGGGACGAGCTGCACCATGCGCTCCGCGGCCGCGCGGTACCAGCGCTGACTGGCCACCGGGCCGGCGTCGTTCTGCGCCGAATGCTCATCGTAGAGCATGGCGATCGTCATGTCGGCCGATTCGCCCCACTGGCGGATGGCCTCGTCGTCCTCATCGGCGGCGACGGTCACGGCGAGCGTCGCGTGGCGCGCGTGCATGGCCGTCGCGAGCGCGCGCAGCAGCTCGTCGACGTTGGCACGCGCGGCTGGTGGTACTTGCTCGAAGTCCACCACCACGCCGCCCAACCCGAGGGTGGCCACGAGCGAATCGGCCGTGTGCACGAGTCGGTCCCGCGCCCGCGGCGAGCCGGCGAGCGCCGCGATCCGGCTGCCCGAGAAGGTGGCACCGCCGCTGTCGACGTTCGTGAGCATCGCGAGTACATGCGGACGACTCGCCGCCGGTTGCGCGGCGACGAGCTGCAGCACGCGCGGATCAACCTTGACATCGAGCGTGAGATCACGCGTGCGCAGAAACCCCCATTCCGCCACGACCCAGTCGAGCTGGCCGATGTGCTGCTGCAGCGACTGCCACGCGTCGTCGTCCCAGTTCACGTAGAACGCGGCGTGAATCGGCGCCGCCACGCTGCGCGAGGCGGCGGTCCGTCCGGGGGTCCGATTGGCCACGTGCTTCACGACCGGCACGGGGGTCCGATCGGGGGCCCGCAACGACGAGAGCAACTGCGAACGCGCGCGATCGCGGGCCACGGTATCGGTGGCGCGGCGTGCGCGCGCGACGCTGGCGAGGGCGCGTGGCATCGCCCATGTTGGGAGGGCCGGCGGGACCAGAATGCCGACCAGGACGTACGCGACCAGCGCGGTCGTGACGATGCCGACTGCCAACGCCGTCCGTTGTACGCGGCGCCAGCGGCGCCCGGTCGGATCGAGAAAGACCGCCATGGTCCGTACGGAAACACTCCGATCCTGACACATCGCTAACGCCGCGCGTTAGCACGGTGTCAGCTGTGCGCGGGATGTTTCAAGCGTGACCATACCCGCCCTGTCCCTTCCGACCATGTCTTCGCCGTCCGATCCGACGCGCGCCATGCCAGCCGCCACCCCCGAGGGGGATGAGCCGCCGCGCCGCGCGTGGCGCGTCTGGGCGCCGCCCGTCGCGATGTTGCTGCTCATCGCCACCGCGCTCTGGGTGGTGCATCGCGAGCTCGGCGGGACCGCGTACGCCGCGCTGGGTGCGGCTGTTCGACAGGTCCCGCGCGTGCAGATCCTCAACGCCGCCCTGCTGACGGTGGTGGCGTACGTCTTCCTCTGCGGGTACGATCTGCTGGCGCTGCGCTTCGTGGGGAACCCGCTCACCGTGGGCAAAACGGCCCTCTCGAGTGCGCTGGCGTACGCGCTGAGTCAGACGCTCGGCTTTCCGCTCTTCACGGGTGGGGCCGTCCGCGTGCGCTTCTGGAGCATGTGGGGGCTCTCCACGTCGGAGATCGCCGGCGCGACCGCCTTCGTGAGCGTGACGTTCACAGTGGGCGTGGCGGCCGTGTGCGGCCTGGCGCTCCTGCTCGAGCCCGCCGCGCTGCTGACGCTGCTGCATGTGCCGCCGATCGTCGCCCGGGCGCTCGGCGCGCTGCTGCTGGCGGCGGTGCTCGGGTACATCGGTTGGACGGCACGGCGCCGCGGCCAGTCGCTCACGGTGGCCGGCAGCACGATTCCGGCGCCGTCGCCCCTGATGGCGGTGGCGCAGGTCGTGCTCGCGCTCCTCGACTGGGGGGTCGCCGGCCTCGTGCTCTTCGTACTGCTGCCGGCCGGCCATCCGCTCTCCCCGCTGGCATTTCTCGGGGTCTTCGCCCTCGCGCAGTTCGTCGGCGTGGTGAGCCATGTGCCGGGCGGCATCGGCGTCTTCGAGTCGATCATGCTGCTGGCGCTCCGCGACACCGCGGCGCCGGCGGACGTGCTGGGTGTGCTGCTCGTCTATCGCGCGGTCTACTATCTCGCGCCGTTTCTGCTCGGTCTCGTCACGCTTGCCGCGCTGGAGGTGACCCAGCATCGCGCCAAGCTGCCAGTGCTCATCGGCACCGTCTCCACCCGCGCGAATGCGGTGCTCAGCGTGTCGGCGCGTGCGGCGGTGCTGCTGCAGCCCATGCTGCCGACGGTGATCGGCATCAGCACCTTTGCCGGTGGGGCCCTGCTGCTCTTCTCAGGCGCCACGCCCGCCGCGCACGGACGCCTCCGCGCGCTCTCGGGGGCATTACCGCTCGGCCTGGTGGAGTTGAGTCACTTCGCTGGCAGCATGGCCGGCGTGGGGCTCATGGTGCTTGGCGCCGCGCTGCGTCGACGACTCGATGCCGCGTGGGGCGCGACGGTGGTGCTCCTGGTGGTCGGTATCTCGTCGTCACTGCTCAAAGGGCTCGACTGGGAAGAAGCCAGTGTGCTGGGGCTCGTCCTCCTGATCCTGATTCCCTCGCGTCGTGCCTTCTACCGGCCGGCGGCGCTCACGAGCGACGTGCTGTCGCCGGGGTGGCTCGCGTCGTTGGCGGCCGTGGTGGGGGCGAGCATCTGGATTGGCGTGCTGGCGTATCGCCATGTGGACTATTCCAGCGAACTGTGGTGGCAGTTCGCGGTGCGTGCGAATGCGCCACGCTTTTTGCGCGCGAGCGCCGGAGCGGTGTTTGCGCTCATCGGCGTCGGGATGTGGCGGCTCTTCCGTCCGGCGGCGCACGAACCGGAATTGCCGACCGCCGACGAACTGGCGCTCGCCAAGTCGGTGATTGAGCGCGTGCCGGAGAGTACCCCGTCGCTCGCGCTGCTCGGTGACAAGTCGTTGCTCTTCACCGAGGCGCAGGATGCCTTCGTGATGTACGGCGTCTCCGGGCGCAGCTGGATTGCCATGGGCGATCCCGTGGGCTCGAGTGCCGGTCAGGCCGACGCGGCGTGGCGCTTCAAGGAAGAAGCCGATGCCCATGGTGCGTGGACGGTGTTCTATCTGGTCACCCCGCAACGCTTGCCGCTCTATATCGATCTCGGCCTCACGATGCTCAAGCTCGGTGAAGAAGCGATCGTGCCGCTGACCGGCTTCTCACTCGACGGCGGCGAACGGAAGTGGATGCGCCGGGCAGTCAAGGACGCCGAAAAGGCGGGCATGTCGTTCGAGGTGATCCCGGCGGCGGGTGTACCAGCGCTGCTCCCCGAGGTGCATCACATCTCCGATGAGTGGCTGCAAGGGAAGACGACGCGCGAGAAAGGCTTCTCGCTCGGGCGCTTCGATGAGGCGTACCTGCAGCACTTCCCGATGGCCGTCATTCGCCATGCGCCGGCGGACGGCCCGTCGCGCGTGGTGGCGTTCGCGAATCTCTGGACGGGACACGCGGGTGGGGAGATCTCGCCGGACCTGATGCGCCGGGCGGCTGATGCGCCGAAAGGCGTCATGGACTACCTGTTCGTGTCGCTGCTGCAGTGGGGCGCGGCCAACGGCTATCGCGCCTTCAACCTGGGGATGACGCCGCTGGCCGGGCTGATGGACCCCGCGCTCTCGCGGCCCGATCTTGCGCCGCTCTGGGCGCGCGCCGGCACCTTCCTGTACGGCCGCGGCGAGAGCTTCTACAACTTCCAGGGGCTTCGCGGCTTCAAGGAAAAATTCTCACCAGTGTGGGAACCGCGTTATCTGGCCTCGCCGGGAGGGATCGCGCTGCCGCGGGTGCTCACGAACGTGGCCACGCTGATTGCCGGCGGGGTGGGCGGGTTGGTGCGGAAGTAGTCAGACCAGGGCGCCGCCGGACGGAAACGAAGCGGCCGCACCGAGGAGACTCGGTGCGGCCGCGCGTGCAACGACGGGAAGGACTCAGACGCCCGGCTTCTTCGCGGCCGCGGGCTTCTTGGTGGTGTCCTTCTTGGCCATTTCACCCTTGGCCGGCGCAGCAGCGGGCTTGGCCATCTCGCCACCCTTCGCGGGCGCGGCGGCCGGCTTCGCCATCTCCGCCTTGGCCTTCGTGGAGTCATGCTTCATGGCCGCCGGCTTGGCGGGCTGCTGAGCACCAGCGACTGCGGCGAACGACAGAGCGGCAAAGATAGCGGTTGCGCGACGCATGGAATCGTGTCTCCTTGAAAGTTGAACTGCGGGAACGTGGCAACAGTATTGCGCTGGGTACCTGACGGCGCCATAACGGGACTCGGAATGCGGATTTTGATCGCCGAAGATGACGCGCGGCTCCACGACCTGCTGGCGCGCGCCCTCCGCGAACGGTCGTTCGCGGTGGATGTCGTGACCGACGGGGAGTCGGCGCTGGTGGAGGCGGCCATCAACGAGTACGACGCCATCGTGCTCGATGTCATGCTGCCCCGGCGGACCGGGCTCGATGTCTGCCGCGAACTCCGCCGGCGTGGCCGAAAGACCCCCATCCTGATGCTCACGGCTCGCGACGCCCTGCAGGACCGGGTAGCCGGCCTCGACAGTGGCGCCGATGACTACGTGGTGAAGCCATTCGAGCTCGACGAGCTCCTGGCCCGCCTCCGTGCGGTGATGCGGCGCGGCCCCGTGCTGCAGGAGGAACGGCTCACGGTCGGGGATCTGGTGGTCGATACGCGGGCGCAGCAGGTCACCCGCGGCGGACTGCCCGTCGGGCTCGCGACTCGCGAGTACGCCCTGCTCGAGTATCTCGCGCGCCACGCCGGCCGGGTGGTGGGGCGCGCCGAGCTCACCGAGCATGTGTGGGATGCCAATCACGATCCGGCCTCCAACGCGCTCGAGGTGTACATCGGGCGCGTCCGCAAAAAGCTCGATCTGGCGGGTGGGCCATCGCTGCTGCATACGCGTCGCGGCTCGGGCTACCTGCTCTCGGCCGACGTGACCGAGTAAGCGCCCGCGTGCCCGATCGCGTTCACGCCGACATCTTCGCGTCGCCGCCGGCCACCGCGGCGGGCGAGGAACCCGCGGCCGCGCGGCGCTACCTCTCCATTCGCGCGCGACTCGCCTTCTACTACACCACCGCATTCGGTCTCCTCGTGCTGGTGGTGGGCGTCGCCACGTATCTGGTGCTGGTGAACATCACCCGTCGCGACGCCGACACATTTCTTACGGACACCGCCGATGCGGTGGGCGCGTCGCTGCAGCTCGCGCTGGCCACCGTGCCGCGTGATCGGCAGGCCGACTCGTTGGCGGTCCCGTGGGCCGCCGCCACCACGATCAACAACCATCGGTTCCGCGACATCGGTGTCGCGATCTTTCGCGCCATCCCCGCGCGCACGGCCCCATCGCTGACACTGGTCGCCGTTGACAGCACCTCACGTGCGACGCGCCTCTTTGGCGGGCTGGCCGGGTGGCAGAAGGCCAGTACGTCCGCCGTCCGGGCGCTGGCGGACATGGACACCGACGTCGTCACGCTCGCGCCCTATCGCGAACGGGTGGTCTCGATGCCCGTCCGCACGCGGCGTGGCGTGTTCGTGGTGGCCGTCAGTCAGTCCATCGAAACCAACGAGCGCGTGCTGCAGCGGGTGCGCGAAACGCTCCTTGTGGGGTTGCCGCTCTCTCTGCTGCTGGCCACGCTCGGCGGCTATCTGCTCGCCGCGGCCAGCCTGCGTCCGGTCGATGCCATGCGGGCGCAAGCGGCGCGCATCACCGCGAGCAACCTGCATGAGCGCCTTCCGGTGGCCCGCGCGACCGACGAACTCTCACGTCTGTCGCAGACCTTCAACGCGCTCCTCGATCGCGTCGAAGAGGCCTTTGCCCAGCGCCGGCGCTTTACGGCCGATGCCTCACACGAGCTGCGTACGCCGGTGGCGATCGTGATCGGGGAAAGCGAACTCGCGCTCTCCGCCGAGCGCACGCCCGAGGAGTACCGCGCGTCGCTGCAGGTCATTCACGGGGAGGCCCGGCGTCTCGCGCTCATCGTCGCCGACCTGTTTCTGCTGGCGCGCGGTGATGCCGCCGAGCAGCAGCTCAACCCGCAGGCGTTCTTTGCCGAGGAGCTCGTCGGCGATTGCGTCGATGCCATTGCGACGATCGCGCAGGCCAAGCAGGTGCGCCTCGAGTTCTCGCCGGTGAGCGAGGTGCCGATCACCGGCGACGAAGCCCTGCTGCGGCGCGTCGTGATGAACCTTCTCGACAACGCCATCAAGTACACTCCCGCCGGTGGCCGCGTCCTGGCCGAAGCCGAGCCCACCCCCGGCGGCGGCGCCCTCGTACGCGTCTCCGATACCGGCCCCGGCATCCCGCTCGAACATCAGGGGCGCATCTTCGAGCGCTTCTATCGCGTGCAGCACACCACCAACCGCGTCGGACTCGGCGACGCCACCGGCGCCGGACTCGGCCTGCCGATTGCGGCGTGGATTGCGAACGCACACGGAGGGACGCTGCGGCTCGTTCGGAGTGATGAGAGGGGGTCGGTGTTTGAGCTTTCTATTCCTGGTGGATGATTTGGGGTTTCCTTGAGAAGCGAGAGGCGAGTGGGAGTTGGGGTGGTGAGCCCGAGTCGTGCGCTCACGACTCCCCCACAGCACTCGCACTCCGACTCGCCTCTCGCCTCTCCACTTCAACCACCAGCGCCGACGGCGCTTCCTACCGTGAACACGTCGGCATCGTCGGATCCGCCCCCGCAATCGCCGGCCGATTCGGTCGGTTCGCCACCGCGGTCATCACCTGGTGAATGAAGTTCCCCAGGCGCGCCGAGTGGTCGTAATCGATGTACTGGGGTTCGTCGCTCTGCTGGTGGTAGTCCACGGCGTAGCCGAGTGACATGTAGACGACCGGGATGTCCTTGCGGACGTAGTTGACCTGGTCCGAGCGGCAGAAGCGATTGAGCGGGTTGGCGGGCACGTCCCAGCTCTTGTCGATCGCCATCGGCTCCTTGATGTTCGCGTTCACCGAGTCGATGATGTCGCCGAATTCGCGCGACAGGCGGCGCTGACCCAGCATCTGCACCGAATTCGGTCCGCCGTACTTCACTTCCCAGTTCCGGCCCGCGCCGACCATGTCCATGTTGTGCGCGGCCACGATCTGCTCGAGCGGCAGCGTGGGGTGATCGGTGAACCAGCGCGAGCCTAGGAGCCCTGCCTCTTCACCGACATGCGAGATGAAGATGATCGAGCGCTTGGGCTGCTCCTTCGCGAACTTCTCGGCGATTTCGAGCATCACCACCGTGCCCGAGCCATCGTCGTCGGCGCCGTTCATGATGCTGTCCTTGCGGACCGGGCGCGTGGCGCGCGCCTTGGCAATGAGCGCGTTGATCCTGGCCTGCTGCTCGGCCGTGGGCGTGCACACCGGGTCATTCGCGCCCTGACGGCGCACGACCATGTTGTAGGCCCGCAGTGAGTCGTGATCGACCGTGGTCGTGTTGACGCCCACGTGGTCGTTGTGTGCGCCGACGAGCACGTATTCGCTGGCCAGCTTGGGGTCGCTGCCGGGGAGCACGGCGATGACGTTGCGCGCCGGTGTCGGCGACATGCGCCACGCATGCTGCCACTGCGCGCTGATCGGCTGCCCAACGGTGCCGACCTGCAGTTCGCCGACCGGCTTGCCAAAGATCTGCTCGGCGGCGGCCTTGGAGATGTTGCCCCCACCCACCGCGCCGTCGTTGAGCGGGGTGGTGGGGCGCATGCTCATGGGCTGCGCAAAAACCTGATTGACCGCGGCCGGCGTCATGTCATCGAGGCCGATGATCAGCACCGCGGCCGCCCCGGCGCGCATGGCGCGGGTGTCGCGCACGGCGGTCGGCGCGTTCGGGCGCCGCGCGGCCGCGGCCGCCCCACCCGCGGCGCGCTGGCGCGCCTCTTCGGCGATGGCCGCGTTGGCGCCGAACTTGTCGGGCACGTCGGCGCAGCTCACGAAGCTCACCGGCGCGCCCTGGCTCGCCGCGACGGCGCGCATCGCGGGGGACGCCATGAACACGGCCACCTTGCCGCGAATCATCTGCTCGTCGAGCATGACGGCCGTATCGCCCCAGACGCCGGCGTAGACGGCCGGCGTGTTGGTGAGGCTGACCTTGGGGCCGATGCCATTGGCGGCGGTCGGCACGGTGGGAATCCAGTCCTTGCGCGCGACCAGCGTCTTGCCGCCCACGGTGAGCGTCATGCTGGTCGTGTCAAAGCCGCTCGGGCCGAAGGGGAGCACCTGGAAGTAGGTGCCGCTGTCGCCGGCCGGCTTGAGCCCCAGGCGCTTGAACTCACTCGCGACATACGCCGTACCCTTGTAGTTCCCCAGCTCGCCGATGCGACGTCCCATCATGGAGTCGTCGGCCAGCTGATAGAGGCGTGTCCGCAGATCGTTCGGGGTGATGGCGTTCTCGGTGGGGCGGGGCGCCCACTTGAACGGCCCTTCATCGGGCCAGAACGGCTTCGGCATCTGGACCTTGGCCTGCACCTTCCTGGCCGGGGGCGCCTTGTCCTGCGCGTGGGCCGCAGCACGGGGCAGAAGCGTCAGGGCGAGCGGCGCGAGCAGCGCGGCCGCGCGGATGGGACGGAAAGACATCACGTCGGTCTCGGGGGAAGTGGAGCGGGGTGTCCGAACCGGACAGCCGGCAGTCTCCCAAATTACGCCCCATATTGGGCCCATGCTGACCCGCCCCCGTTTCCTGACTTCGGTCGCGGCGCTCCTAGCCGCCACCGCCTCGCTGGGCGCCCAGAGCGCCCTCTCCCCCGCCGACCTCGGCGGCCTCAAGCTCCGCTCCATCGGTCCCGCCTCCATGAGCGGCCGCGTCGTGGACATGGATGTGGTCGAAAAGGACCCCTACACCATGTACGTGGCCGGCGCGACCGGCGGCCTCTGGCGCACCACCGACAACGGCGTCACCTGGCGCTCGGTGTTTGACGCGCCCGTCCACTCCATTGGTGATGTAGCCGTCTTCCAGCCTAACCCGAACATCCTGTGGGTGGGCACCGGCGAACGCGCCAGCCGCCAGAGCGTGGGCTGGGGCGACGGCGTCTACAAGAGCACCGATGCCGGCAAGACGTGGGTGAACATGGGGCTGCGCACGAGCATGCACATCGGCCGCATTCAGCTGCATCCCACGAACCCCGACATCGCCTTCGTGGCGGCGCAGGGGAGTGTCTGGGGAGCCGGTGGGGAGCGCGGGCTGTATCGCACCAACGACGGCGGCAAAACGTGGCAGCGCGTGCTGTACGTGGACGACGAAACCGGCGCCACCGATGTGGCGATGGACTGGAACGACCCGAACGTGCTCTACGCGGCCACGTACCAGCGCCGTCGCAGCGCGTACGGCTTTGATGGCGGCGGCCCCGGCAGCGCGCTCTGGAAGAGCACCGACGGCGGCACCACGTGGGCCAAGCTCACCGGCAACGGCCTGCCGAGCGGGGAGTACGGCCGCATCGGTATCGGGGTGTACCGCAAGAACCCCAAGGTCGTCGTGGTGAGCATTGAGCAGGGGCAGCGCTACAACGCCAGCACGGCCTACATCATTCGCAAGGCGGGGCTCTATCGCAGCGACGACGCCGGTGCCTCGTGGAAGTTCTTGAGCGACTGGAACCCGCGCCCCATGTACGCGAGCCAGCCGATCATCGATCCGAACGACGACATGCGCGTGTACATGCTGAACGCGTATTCGTACAGCGACGATGGCGGCAAGACGTTCACCGCGCCGCGCACCACCACGCACGGTGACGACCGCTTCGTGTGGGTCAATCCGAAGGACAGCCGCCATGTGGTCAAGCTCGACGACGGCGGCATCGGGATCTCGTACGATCGCGGCAAGACGTTCCTCTTCGTGAGCTCGCTCCCACTCTCGCAGTTCTACCGGATCACGGTGGACAACGCGATGCCCTTCAATGTGTATGGCGGTCTGCAGGACAACGGCTGCTGGATGGGGCCGAGTGCGAGCTGGAACACCAACGGCGTGCTGAACGAGCACTGGTCGCGCCTCTGCGGCGGCGACGGCTTCTGGGTGGCGCCCAACCCCAAGAACGCGCGTACGGTGTACTCGGCGAGCCAGTTCCTCGGGCTCCAGAAGAACGACACGCTCACCTGGCAGACGCAGGACATCCGCCCGGGTGACCCCACGGGCCACATCGCCGGCCGTCGCAACTGGGATACGTGGGGCAAGCCGGGCGCGTCGCAGGTCCTTGGCAACGCCATGCACATGGCCAACTGGGATGCGCCCTTCATCGTGAGCGTGCACGACACGAACACGATCTACGCCGGTATGCAGCATCTCTTCCGCTCGCGTGACGGCGGTCGGACGTGGACGGACCTCGGTGACATGACGACCGGTGTGGATCGCAGCACGCTGCCGCTCATGGGGCGCAAGCCGAGCGAGAACACGCTGTCGATCGATGACGGGGTGCCATACTTCCCGGGCTCCACGGCCCTCGCGGAGAGCCCGCGCGTCAAGGGGCTGCTCTACGTGGGCACCGACGACGGACGCTTCCGGGTGTCGCGGGATGGCGGCACCACCTGGAAGGATCTGCAGGACAAGTTCCCGGGTGCGCCGAAGGGATCGTGGTTTGCCGGCGTGGAAGCCAGCAAGCACGCCGACGGCACGGTGTACGTGACCATCGACAATCACCGCAGCAACGACTTCGCCAACTACGTCTACAAGAGCACAAACTTTGGCGAGACGTTCACGCGCATCGATGCCGGCCTGCCGGCCAATCGCGTGGCGCGTACGGTGCGGCAGGATCCGCGCAACGCCAAGCTGCTTTATCTGGCCACGGAGTTCGGGCTCTTCATCTCTCCCGATGACGGCGGGCAGTGGGTCCCCTTCAAGGCCAACATGCCCACAATGCCGTTCAACGATCTCGTGGTGCATCCGCGTGACAACGCGCTCGTGCTGGCGTCGCACGCCCGCGGTGTCTGGATTCTGGATCAGGCCAACGTGCTGCAGGAGCTCACGCCCGCGGTCATGCAGAAGGCCGCGCATCTGTTCACGATGCAGCCGGCGTATCAGATCCGCACCACGAACAACCGCCCGCACACGGGCGACATGCTCTTTCGCGGTGAGAACCCGCCGGTCGCGGCCTTCATTGACTACTGGATCAAGGACGCTGGCGCGCCGGTGACGCTCACCGTGCTCGACAGCGCCGGTCGCACGGTGCAGACCATCAAGGGGACGAACGCACACGGGATCAACCGGGTGCAATGGAATCTGCGCTACGCCGACCTGCCCATTCGCAGCGGTGGCGGTGAAGACGATGACGAAGGGCCGCGCGGTTCGACGCCCGGACCGTTCGTGTTGCCGGGGACGTACACCGTGCGCCTCGAGAGCGGTGGCGTGACGGCCACGCAGAAGGTGGTGGTGCGAGAGGATCCGCGCCTGACGGTCACCACGGCGCAGCGTGCCGCGTGGACGGCCTTCCATCGCGACATCGCGGCGCTGGCGACGAGCTTCGCTGAAGTGCAGGGCCGCTGGCGCGCCAAGACCGGCACCGACTCGGCCACGGTCGATCGCAAGCGCCAGGCGAACGAACTCGCCGCGCGCCTCGGCACGCTGTACAGCGCCGTCGGCCGCTGGACCGGCGCGCCGACGGCCGACCAGCAGACGCAGCTACGCTACTACAAGAAGATGGCGGCGGAGTTGGACCAACTCGCGAAGTAATTCACTAGAAACAAACTCGTCGGGGATACGGGGAGGCGGGGAGGGCCGCGTGGACCGTGAGTTCGCGCAGTCCTCCCCGATCCCCCGTGTCCCCGACGAGCTTTTTGTTGTTTTACGTTAAGGGCATGCCGCTGCATCTCTGGTCCTCGGCCCAATACGCCATCCCGCTGCCCGATGGGCATCGGTTTCCGATGGCCAAGTACGCGCTGCTGCGGGAGGCGGTGCTCGCCGAGGGGCTGGTGGCGCCGGAGCGGTTACATGACCCGCATCGCGCCGCGCGCGAGGATGTGCTGCGGGTGCACACGCCCGAATACGTGGCGCACATCGAGCAGGGCACACTCCCGCCGCTCGAGCAGCGGCGCATTGGCTTGCCGTGGAGCGAGCTGTTCGTGGAGCGCGCCTTTCGTGTGGTACAGGGGACCATCGAAGCCAGTGAGGCCGCGCTCGAACATGGCGTGGCCATGAACCTCGCCGGCGGCACCCATCACGCGTTCCCCGATCGCGGCGAAGGGTTCTGCACTTTCAACGATGTGGCGATCGCCGTGCGGCGCCTGCAGGCGCTCGGCAAGGTACGGCGGGTGGCTGTGGTGGATCTGGACGTGCATCAGGGCAACGGTACGCACGGCTGCTTCGCCGGCGATCCAAACGTGTACACCTTCAGCATGCACGGCGCCAAGAACTTTCCCTTCCACAAGGTGCCGGGGACGCGCGACGTCGAACTCGCCGATGGCACGGGCGACGAGGAGTATCTCGCCCTGCTCGCGGAGCATCTGCCCCAGGTGCTCCGCGAGGCGCGGCCTGACCTGGTGGTCTATCTCTCTGGCGCCGATCCGCATGAGGGGGATCGGCTGGGGCGCCTCAAGCTCACATTCGACGGGCTCCAGCGCCGCGACATGCTGGTGGTGAGCACCTGCCGCGAGGTGGGGCTGCCGGTGTGCGCCACCATGAGCGGCGGCTATGGCCACGATGTGCGCAACACCGTGGCCGTGCACGTGAATACGGTGCGGGTCCTGCGCGAATTCGCGTAGGCGTGCCGCGTCAGATCGCTGGCGGCTCCATCCCCATCAGCGTCCACTCTTCCTTGGCTGGCCCGTAGATCCCCGGCACAGTCAGCCCCGCTTGCCGCATCAGTACGGTCATCTGGCCGCGGTGATGGGTCTGGTGATTGAGCAGGACCGAGAGCGTAAAGCCGCGCGTCCACGACTCGCCGTAGAGGTTGTCCTGCTCGAACAGTGTCGCATCGCTCCAGTGCGCGCGGAGCTGTTCATCCAGCGAGGCGCTGGTGTCGTGATAGCCGGCGGCAATGGCCGACGCGCGCGCCGGCGCTGGCGCATGCTCATCGACACCGGTGATGTGCAGCCCCGTCTTGCTCATCATTTCCGGGATCGTCTGCGCGATATGCCAGGCGAGCCGCCCGAGCGTGCGCCCACCCTCGTGCACCGGCTGCGCGAGCGAGGCGTCGGTCAGGGCGTCCATCAGCTTCTGGGTGGTGGCGGATTCGTAGCTCCACGCGGCGAGAAACGCCTCGAGTGACGTGAACATCGGGAGGGCGGGACGAAAGTGGGGTGATGTAAGCGGTTACGCTGAAAAATGTGCTTGATGCCGGCGGAACGCACCACGAGCTTCAAGGCAGTGGTCGCCGCGTTCCACCTTCTCTCCGCGCGAAAGCACATCCCCATGCCACGTCCCGCCCGCTTCGGTTCCGCCGCGCTTCTGGCGCTGGCACTCTCCAGCACGCTGCTCACGTCGTCGCTTGCGGCGCAGGGCGACGTCTCGAAGCTCCCAGCGCGCCCCTCCCCCGAGTGGGTGAAAGACGGCGTGATCTACGAAATCTTCCCGCGCACCTTCTCCGCGCGCGGCGACTTCCAGGGCGTCATCGACGGCCTGCCCCGCCTCAAGCAGATGGGCGTCACCATCATCTGGCTGATGCCCATTCACCCCATCGGCGAGGTGAAGCGGAAGGGCACGATTGGCAGCCCCTATGCGGTGAAGGACTACTACGACGTCAACCCGTCGTACGGCACCAAGGCTGATTTCAAGCGCCTCGTGCAGGCCGCCCACGCGCAGGGGATCAAGGTCCTCATCGACGAAGTCCCCAACCACACCGCGTGGGACAACGTGATGCTCAAGACGCCCGGGCTCCACGTGCGCGACGCCAAGGGGGAGGTCCTCTCGCCGTACGACTGGAGTGATGTGGCGCAGCTCGACTACAAGAGCCCCAAGCTCCGCCAGTACATGACCGATCTGTACGTGCACTGGATCAAGGAGTACGACATCGACGGCTACCGCATGGATGTGGCGTGGAACGTCCCGGTGGACTTCTGGGAGGAACTCCGCCCCAAGCTCGAGGCGGTGAAGAAGGACATCATGCTCCTCGCGGAGGCGCATCAGGCCAATCTCATCCCGAAGGCGTTCGACAGCGATTACTCGTGGCCGCTGTACCATGCCACGGCCTCGGTCATCCAGGAGGGGAAGAGTGCGACTGTCGTGCGTGACGCCTGGGAAGAGGAGCGCGCGACCTACCCCAAGGGCGCAATCCACATGCGCCTCCCTGACAGCCACGACGAAAAGCGTGCCATCACGCGCTTTGGCGAGAAGGGCGCGCTGGCCGTGCATGCGCTCATGCTCACCCTCGACGGCCTGCCGCTGCTCTACAACGGCAACGAAGTCGGTGATCCCACCGAAAGCGGTGCGCCGGCGCTGTTCGAGAAGATGCCGGTCTTCTGGGACATGAAGGAGCGCGTGCCGCAGTTCGCCGAGTTCTTCAAGGTGATGCTCCCGCTGCGCGCGAGCTCGACCGCACTGCGTCGCGGCGACGTGAAGTGGGTCAACAACGCCGACCCCGATCGCATCCTGAGCTTTCTCCGCACCGCGCCGGGCGACACGGTGCTGGTGGTGATCAACCTCAGCAACCGCAAGTTTGGCGGTGGCGTGGAAGTGAGCGGGCAGTGGGAGGAAGTGGGACCGGGAGCCGCCACGCGCAGCGTGGGGCTCCCGGCGATTGGGATGGAAGGGTGGGGCTACCGGATCTTCCGCAAGAAGAACTGACCGAACGACGTCGCAGTCAGGCGTGCCCCGCCCAGGCGCGGTCGCCCTTTTTGTATGGCACGCACGCTTCGAACGGCCCCGGGCTCTCCTTGTAGCGGAGGGCCTGGGTGCATCCGATCTCCGAGGTGAAGAAGCCGAGGAGGGCGAGCTCCTTCATCATGCGGAAATAGTGCGTGGGGGCGTCGGCCGCCTTCTTCGCCATGTAGTCATGCGCCTCCCGGTCCAGCGCCGTCAGCAGCGCCGTGCGCTGCTCGGCGCTCACCTTCAGGAACCCCGCGCCGTGCATCGTCTCGCACGCCGCATCCAGGGTGCGGATCCCTTCGCGGAAGATCTGCTGGTCCTTGGGCTCGTAGCAGTCGGTCACCATCAGCGCCATGAACGGCCCCGTGGCGGCCGCCTTCGCGCCGGGCGACGCCGCCGTCGTTGGCAGGATGGTGTCGGCCACTTCGTCGAGAAAGGCCTGATCGGCCACGCTGAAGCTGCCAATCGCCTGCGGTCCCGTGGGTGTCGCGCGCGCCGTGTCGGCGCTGCCGCCACGCTCCTTCGCGCACGCCTCCAACAGTCCGGTGCCGCCCACGAAGGCGGCGCCGCCGAGCAGGACGCTCACGCGCCGGATCGCTTCACGCCGGTCCACACCGCGCGGGGTCGGTTCAAAATCGGTCATCGCCGCCTCCTCAGAGCTCGCGCTTGTTCAGCGCGTTCACGGCAAAGTCCACCGCGCGCGCGGTGAGCGCCATGTAGGTGAGGCTCGGATTCACGGCCGCCGAGCTGGTCATGCAGGAGCCGTCCGTGACGAACACGTTCGGTGCGTCCCACACCTGATTGTTGGCGTTGAGCACGCTGGTCTTCGGATCGCGGCCCATGCGCGCGGTGCCCATCTCATGGATGCCCATGCCGGGGGCGTAGCCGTTGTCGAACGTGTGCACGTTCTTCGCACCGCCCGCCTCCAGCATCTCGGCCATCTCGCTCATCATGTCCTTGCGCATCAGCTGCTCATTCTCGCCGATCGCGCAGTCGATCTTGAGCACCGGCATGCCCCACTTGTCGGTCTTGGTCTCGTCGAGACTGACCATGTTCTTGTGGTTGGGGAGCATCTCGCCGAAGGCGTTGGCGCCCACATTCCACTGCCCCGGCTCGGTGAGCATGTCCTTGAACGCGCCACCCACCCCCAACTCGGCGACACCACGCTGCCAGCTGTCGCGCCCCGCGCCGCCCTGATAGCCAAAGCCGCGCAGATACGCGCGCTTGTCGCCAAAGAGATTCACGAAGCGGGGAATGTAGAAGCCCGTGGGGCGGCGGCCGTTGTAGTACTGATCATCCATCCCCTCGAGCGTCCCGGAGGCACCGAGGCGGAAGTGATGGTCCATGAGGTTGTGACCAAGCTCGCCGCTGCTGCTCCCCAGACCGCCGGGCCAGATGTCGCGTGCCGACCGCATGAGCAGCCACGTCGAGTTCAGTGTCGACGCACACAGGAAGACGATCTTGGCCGTGTACTCGGTGCTTTGCTGCGTGAGCGCATCGGTAACCCGCACGCCCGAGACCCGCTTGGTGTTCTTGTCGTACACGAGTTCGTGCACGATGCTGTTCACCTTGAGCGTGAGATTGCCCGTCTTGCGGGCGGCCGGCAGCGTGGAGCTCTGCGTGCTGAAGTAGGCGCCGTAGATGCATCCCAGCCAGCAGGCATCGCGCGTCTGACACGCCCCGCGCCCGTCCATGGGCTTGGTGATGTTGGCGGTCCGGCCGATGATGAGGTGCCGCTTGCCGGCGTAGTGCTTCTCGAGCTTGGCCTTCACCCCCCGCTCGCCGCAGTTGAGCTCAAAGCCGGGGAGGAATTCGCCGTCGGGGAGCTGCGGCAAGTTTTCGCGCGTGCCCTGAATGCCGGCGAACTTCTCTACGTACGAGTACCAGGGCGCGATGTCCTTGTAGCGGATCGGCCAATCCACCGCGATGCCGTCCTTGGCGTTCGCTTCGAAGTCGAAATCACTCCAGCGGTAGCTCTGGCGCCCCCACATCAGCGAGCGGCCGCCGAGCTGGTAGCCGCGGTACCAGTCGAAGCGCTTGACCTCGGTGTACGGCGAGTCCTTGTCGTTCGCCCAGAAGTCGAGGTTCTTTTCGTTGAGCGGGTAGTCGCGCTTGAGCACCGGATAGTCGGCGATCATGCGCTGGGTGCGCCCGCCGCGGTGCGGGTACTCCCACGGCCCCTTGGTGGCGTTCGTGTAGTCCTTGATGTGCTCGACCATGCGGCCGCGCTCCAACAGCAGGACCTTGAGCCCCTTTTCGGTGAGCTCCTTGGCCGCCCAGCCCCCGGAGATGCCGGAGCCGACGACGATGGCGTCGAAAGCAGTCGGTTCGGATTGCATACCGGCGAACATACCGCGGGGCCACGGATCCGCGAGACGGTCGCGCCTTGACGGGGACGAATGTGGGCGGCAAATCGTTTACATGCCCACTTCTGTCACGTTTCGCGCCGCGCTCACCGCGCTCCTGCTGGTGGCCACCACGGCCTGCGCCCGTCAGACCGCCTCGGTCGACCCCACGTTCATTCAGCCCGACGGCCCGCCGGCGAATCCGTTCTCCCCGGCGGTCCGCGTGGGCAATCTCGTCTTCGTGTCCGGCACGCTGGGCACCAAGCCCGACGGGACGCTGGTGCCGGGCGGCATCGAGGCCGAAACCCGGCAGGTCCTCGAGAACATCAAGCGGACGCTCAACGCGGCCGGTCTGGGCATGGACCGTATCGTGCGCTGCCAGGCGTTCATCGCCGACCTCAAGGAATGGCCGGCGATGAACACGGTGTATCGCACCTACTTCCCCAACGGAAAGTTCCCCGCGCGCACGGCCGTGCAGGCGACGCTGCTGTTCAACGCGCGCGTGGAACTGGAGTGCGTGGCGGCGGCGAAGTAGGCACGGTCGCTTACTTCGTCGGCGCGCGACCCGTGGTGCGAAGCCCGCCTTCGAAGGTGCAGCATCCGGTCCCACACAGAATCCAGGCGGGTCCGTCCCATTCTCCCTGCATGAGACGGAGCACGTCGTTTGCGTTCAGATTGCCTGAGGTGCCGACCGGGTATTCACGGGAGAGCACGGCCTCAGTCAATCGTCGACCGCCCAGCAGCGCCTTGATACCCGGCTTGGATTCCGCCGCCATGGCGAAATGCGCATCATCGCACCCGTTGAATCGCGTGGTGATGGTGGACTGATCGAGATGCGTGCCGCTGCACTGATGCAGGGCGCCACTGCTCATCACCTTCAGGGTCGGCTTCGAGCCGGTGGTCAGGCCGTAGATCGCCCACGTGCCGATCTTGTACGACGGAGCCATCACGTTTCCGCCGGTGTAGCCAGTCACCACGAAGAAGAACTCGCCCTGCATGCCGACGACATCATCGGCACCTAAGCCGTACCGCGAGTCGCCACTCCCGCCGGGCTCGGGCACGATCTTCGCCAACACCAGGCCGTGGCTGGTCACGTTCTCGACGTCAATGCTGTCGAGGCCCCGAATGGCTTGCACAGTCAAATAGGTCGGTGCTTTGCCCGGGGCGCCTTTGCGCCACTGCGACACCGCGCGCCCCCACTTCTTATTGTCTTTGGCCGTCTTCATGAGCCATTTCACCGCTTTGGCATCGCTGCTGCCGTCGGCCAGCGGCGCCTCCGGAAATCCGGAACAGGCACCGGGGTCGCTCGGGGCGTGGATGTTCTGCTTGCACTCGTACTTCGGCTTGCCCGGGCGAGGTTTCGCTGCCTGCGCTCCGAGCGAGCAGGCGGGAATCAAGGCGATGCCGGTGAGTAGCGCGAGCACGCGATGCTTCGATGAGCAGACAACAGGCCGCATGGACACTCCGTTCAATCAAGGGGTGAGAAAGCCGCGGGCGCGCTCCCGCCAGCGCGCAAGGGAAGACTGTGCATCGCGGGGTGCCGGAAACTCGGCGAGAAACTGCAGTGCATTGCGAAGCGACGCGGCCTGCGGCGGTTCGATCAGCGTATAGGCGCTCATCGTGGCCAGGTTATTCAAGGCATCCACGAGTTGGTTGAGCCCAGCCGTCGTGTCGCCCGCCGCGATGGTCAGCCACGACTCGGGAAACTGGTAGTCCCACGTGATGCTACCGACCGCTGCACCACTCCGTTGCGCACGGATCGTCGCCAGCAGGCGACGGGACTGATCAGGTCGGCTCCGCGACAACAGGACGACGGCACTGTCGAGCAGGACTTGCATCGGGTACTGCGCGGCGCGTTCCACGCCGAGACAGGGTAGTCCCCAGCGCGTAAGCGGTCGAATCCACTGCAGTCGGGCACCGGCGTGCTCCGAGCGTGGCAGTGCGCCCTCCAAGGCGCGTTCCGTCTGGGCCAGCCGCTGCATCGCTTCTGCGCAGCGCCCCAGAAACAGCGCGGATTCAAGTTGACGGAAGGGGGTCGCGACCGACGCGGGCATCTGCCCAGGATCGGTGTTGCGTGCGGCGAGCGCATCGAGCGCGCCGGCGTCGCCGAGCAAGACGGCCACCGCAGTCAACTGCTGGCGGACAAGCGTGTCGGTGACCGTCGTGACCAGAGCGAGCGCGGCTCGGCCCGCCGATCGCGCCCCCGTCAGGTCGCCGCGCCGCAGCGCGATTCGCGTGCGAGCGATCGCGAGTTGCGCCTGGTCGGCAGCACTGCGCTGTGTCGAGTCGGCCGCGCCGAGGGCCAGATGAATGGCAACGCTATCGTCGCCGGTGAGCCGGCCCGCGCGCTCGAGCGACTCGATGTAGACGAGGCGGGCCTGCACCGAACCTGGGAAACGGCTCCGCCACTGTTCCGCGAGCAGAATGGCGCGCTCGCGTCCCAAGCGGAGCCCCGCCGTCCACGTGGTCGGAATCAGCGCGGCGCCACCCGTGCGCAGGCTGGCCGTATCGATCGGTACGAAGGCGAGGGAGTCACCCCGACGTTCTGGGTAGGCGGCGAAGGCGGTGGCGCCATCCGCGCCTCGGCGAAGTTCGCTCCCCGTTGAGTAGGTACCGGCACGGATCACCCCGAAGACGCGAGCGAGCAGTTCACTCGTGGGTGCCGTCTGGACCGCCATGCTGAAGGCCTTCAGCGCACTCCACGCACTGCCGCGAAACTGTGGGTGATTCCCGGCGTCGCGAACGACCGCTCGATCAAGACTTTGACAGAGTCCGAGGTTGAACCATCCGCTGAAGCTTTCGGCGTCGAGTCCGGTGGTCCGTCGATACGCGTCGCAGGCCTCGGGAAACCGCGCGGCCGCCATGTGCTGCAACCCCGCTGCGAGCAGCGAATCTACACCGTGCAGCGTTCCCAGTCGGACCGCTTCATCGGCATCACCTTTCCAGCGATCAACGACGCGCGGCGAATTCCAGGCGGCGCTCTGCGCGGCCCAGAATCGGGCCTGCGCAAAGCGTGGTTCTGCATCGCGCGCCACCTGAAACGACGTGGCGGCTGAGTCGAGTTGCCCGACGCGCAGCAGCGCGTGCCCGCGCACGTAGGATCGCAGGGCA
Organism: Gemmatimonadaceae bacterium; assembly: GCA_019752115.1. Taxonomy (NCBI): domain Bacteria; kingdom Pseudomonadati; phylum Gemmatimonadota; class Gemmatimonadia; order Gemmatimonadales; family Gemmatimonadaceae; species Gemmatimonadaceae bacterium. Next base: position 20,285 of record JAIEMN010000004.1, on the reverse strand, counting down.
GCGAGCGAACGCCCGGGCAGCCCATCGAGACCCGGCACCTCACCGAATGGAGCGCCGGCTAGGACATGCCGCACCATCATCGCCGTCCGTTCGTCGGCCGTCGCGACCTCCACCCGAGGCAGCATCTGCGCAATCTGCAGGCGCGTCGTGGCCGGCCCTCCGGAATCGCCGGTCGTGAGTGGCGTGCCGCTCCCCTCGAGCCGCAGCTGCACGGAATCCCCAAGCACCGTAGCCGTTGCCTGCAGGCGCCAGGTGCCGTCGCGTGGCACCATCGTCACCCCATCCCACGCAGACAGTTCGCGCTGGACGCGTTCGCTGAAGGCACGCGTGAGGGAGTCGCCCTCGATCGCGAGACTCACCGTCGGGCCCGTGACCGCCGGTGATGCACGGACTCCACCCGACGTCCAGAGTGCGGCGCCGGCGGCGCCCATCGCCAGGACGCCGCCGGCGACCCATGCGCGGCGGCCCGAGCGCCGTACGGGCGCCGCCACCGCCGCGTGCCCGCGACTGTCACTCCGAATCGCCACCCCACTCCCCGTGACGCCCACGATGGTCGCGTCGCCGGTGCGGGTGAGGTCGAGCGCCATGAGAAATTCGTCCATCGACCGGAACCGGTCGGCGGGCGTGACGGCCATGGCACGGGTGACCACCTCCTCCAGCACCGGCGAGACCGAGGGGCGCAGCAGCGAGAGCGGCGTCTGGCGCCCCATCAACCGCAGTGCGCGCAGTGCCTCGAAGGTCGCCGCCGGATGGGGATGCATGCCGGCGATCATCTCGTAGAGCACGCACGCCAGCGCATACTGATCGCTGCGCGCATCGACCGGCTCGGCGCACAGCTGTTCGGGGCTCATGTACTGCAGCGTGCCCACCGCCTCGCCGGTGCTCGTGATGCGCGAGATGGCGAGCTCCCCGGTGACGCGCGCGATGCCGAAGTCGGCGAGAATGGCCCCGCCGTCGCTCAGCAGGATGTTCTCGGGCTTCACATCGCGGTGCAGCACCCCGCGCGCGTGGGCATGCGCAAGGGCACTCCCCACCTCGCGCGCAATCTGCACCGCATCCTGGATGGGCAACTGCGGCTCGCGCTCGAGTCGATGCGCCAGCGTCTGGGCCGGCGCCAGTGCCATCACGACGAACGGCTGCCCTTCGAACGTCCCCGAATCGTGCACGTGCAGGATATGGGGGTGCTGCAGCGTCGCCATCACCTGGATTTCCTGCGTGAAGCGCGCCTTGATCGTCGGCGCCAGCACGTCCTCGCGCAGGACCTTGACCGCCACGTCGCGCGTCAGCGCGCGATCGTATGCCCGGTAGACCACAGCATGACCGCCGCGACCGATCTCCTCGATCACGTCGTAGCGGTCAAGCAGTTGGAATGGAGGGACTACGGGCATTCGGGGCGGGGAATTGGTCGCCCAATTCTAGCCCTGGGGGTGGGAATTGTTAAGGGCGTATACGTCCTGCGTATACGTGGAGCGTATACGTACCTCGTATACGTGGGGCGGCTCCGGCGTTGCTCCCTTACTCGTCGCCCGACACGCCCTCGACCTGATAGCCAAGCGCCTTGAGCTTCGCCATCATGTCCTTGCGCTCGACGCTCTTCATGTAAGCCTCTTCGGGCTCGATTGTCTTGCTCTTCACGAGGCTCATCAGCGCGTCGTTCAGCGTCTCCATGCCGAGCTTGCGCTGGGTCTGAATGACGTTGTTGATCTGCACCGTCTTGTTCTCACGAATGAGCGCGCTCACGGCCTTGTTCACGATGAGGATCTCGCGCGCCGCCACGCGGCCGCCGCCGATCTTCTTGCACAGCGTCTGCGAGATCACGCCCTTGAGCGACTCGGCGAGCATGATGCGGATCTGCTCCTGCCGGTCGGCCGGGTACTGGTCCACGATGCGGTTGATCGTGCTCGCGGCCGTGCTGGTGTGCAGCGTACCGAACACCAGGTGGCCAGTCTCGGCGGTCTCGAGCGCGATCGCGATCGTCTCGAGGTCGCGCAACTCGCCGACCAGCACGATATCCGGATCCTCACGCAGCGCCGCACGCAGCGCGCTCTTGAACGACTCGGTGTGCACGCCCACCTGGCGCTGGGTGATGAGGCACTTCTTGCTCTGGTGGACGAACTCGATCGGGTCTTCGATCGTGATGATGTGATCGGAGCGCGTCCGGTTCATGAGATCCACCAGCGCGCAGAGCGTGGTGGACTTGCCCGAGCCCGTCGGGCCGGTCACCAGCACCAGCCCCTTCGACAGGTTGCACAACGCCTGCACTTCGGGGCTGATCCCCATCTCCTCGACGGTGACCGTGCCGCTGGCAATGGTACGCAGCACGGCCGCGGTGCCCTTCCGGTCGCGCAGCACGTTCACGCGGAACCGGGAGACGCCCTCGATCTCGTGCGCAAAGTCGGTGTCCCACCGCTCGGCGAACTCCTTCTTGTTCTTCTCCGGCATGATCGACTTGAGCATCGCATCGACCTGGTCCGGCTGCAGCGGATTCTCCCCCTCAAGTCGCATCACGTCGCCGCCCAGGCGGAAGATTGGCGGCTCACCCACGCGGAGATGGAGGTCGGCCGCCCCCCGCGACACCTGAATGCGCAACAGCTTCTCGAGCGCAGCCTGGGCTTCCTCATTGCTCGAGAATGGACCGAACGGGGCGTCCGACTCACGCCGCCGCACCGCACCGGCGCCCGTGCCGGGCGTGCCGGTCGCCGGGCGATCCACCCACTGGCGCACGCGGACGCGCAGGATGGACGGGTCGTTCTCGTCCTGCTGGACGAGCCACTGCTTGCCGTTGAACTCGTAAATGAATCGGATGCCGGTACCCGCGATGATCGCCGGCTTGTCCTCCGGCTTCGCGAGCTCGCTCACGAGCGCGAGCACCTGGCTCGAGGTGAGCACCTGCGTGCTGACCTGCTGCAGGCCGCCGGGCGTCACACACCGGATGGGCTGATCCGCTTCCAGCAGGATCAACGACGCGGCGCCCGATTCCAGGCGCGGGAGAAGGCGATCAAGTTGGGCCACAGCTGTCACGGACAAGGCAGAGAATTCGAGAAACTGTCTCGTCAGACAGTTTCATGGCCGGCACACCCGGCGATACCGGAATATGACGACCGAGGGAGGGTTGGGTGACACCGGCCGGCCCTTGCCGCCCCAATGGGGTATGTCACAGAACTGATGTCGTCACCCCTGAGAGCTCAGGGGGAAGAACGTCAGGGGGTAGAGCTCAGGACGACAACCGCGGTCCTGAGCTCTACCCCCTGAAAGTCTGCCCCCTGAGCTCTCAGGGGTTACTCACATCTCAACTCGGCCCCGGCTTCGGACTTCGGATCACCACACCGCCGGCAACACCCCCACCGTACACACCGTCCCCAGCACCGTCATCACCGTCCGCACCCGGCCATTCCACGCCGGGAGCAGGCCGGCGCGCGCCGCGGCCACGTCCCACGTCAGCTGCCAGGCGCTTGAGGACAGCAGCAGGCCAATCGCCAACCGCGGGGGGACCTGCGGGAGGAGCGCGAACAGTCCCACCACCGACGGGATGGCGGCGGCCATCAGCCGGCCCAGCGCCGGGCTGTCCGGTGCCCGCACGAGCTCGGCGCCCCACCGGGCGCCGCCGAGGAAGGTGAGGGTCAGCGCCGAGTAGGCGACGAACGCCTGGATGGCCGCGGCGCGCTGCGAGGGCACGCCGTAGATCAGGCCAAGACACACGAGAAAGGGCACGAGCCCGGAACAGCTGATCAGCCAGATGGCACGGCTCGGCATCGCCGGCCCCGCAGATACTGGAGAAGGAGTCATGCGCGTAAGCTGTGCCGGATTGGCGCAGGGCGGAATCCGGCGCTATATGTGCGCGTTATGCCCACCACCGCCTCCCGCCTGAACGTCTTTACCGAGTCCGTCATCCGGGGCACGACCCGCCTCGCGAATCAGTACGGCGCCATCAACCTCTCGCAGGGCTTCCCGGACTTTGATCCGCCGGAGGTGTTGCTCGAAGGGCTCGACCGCGCGCGCAACGGGCCGTTCCATCAATACGCGGTCACCTGGGGCGCGCCGCGCTTCCGGCAGGCGCTCGCCCGCAAGATCAGCCACTTCAGTGGGCTGGAGGTCGATCCCGATCAGCACCTCGTCGTGACCTGCGGCAGCACCGAGGCGATGATGTGCGCGATGATGACCGCCTGCAATCCGGGCGACAAGGTCATCGTCTTCTCGCCCTTCTACGAGAACTACGCCGCCGACGCGATCCTCTCGGGGGCCGAACCGATCTACGTCCCGTTGCATCCGCCGGGCTTTGGCTTCGACGAAGACGATCTCAAAAAGGCCTTCGCCCAGAACCCCAAGGCGATCGTCGTCTGCAATCCGTCGAATCCGAGCGGCAAGGTGTTCACGCGCGATGAGCTGATGACGATCATCCGCTACGCCGAGCAGCACGATACCTGGATCATCAGCGACGAGCCGTACGAGCACATCGTGTACGCGCCACATCAGCATGTGTACGTGAACACGCTCCCCGGCGCGTTCGAGCGCACGATCACGGTGAACTCGCTCTCCAAGACGTACTCCATCACCGGCTGGCGTCTGGGCTATGTGCACGCACCGGCGCACGTCATTGCGCAGGCCAAGAAGGTGCACGACTTCCTCACCGTAGGGGCCGCGGCGCCACTCATGGAGGCGGCCGTCGGCGCACTCGAACTGCCCCCGAGCTACTACCAGGGGCTCGCCGAGCTCTACACCGCCAAGCGCACGCTCTTCCTCGACATCCTCAAGACGACGGGGTTGTCGTACACCGAGCCGCAGGGCGCGTACTACGTCATGGTCGATGTCAGCCCGCTCGGCTTTGCCAACGATACGCTGGCGAGCGAGTGGCTCATCAAGGAGATCGGCGTGGCCGGGGTGCCGGGGTCGAGCTTCTTCCGCGAGCCGGTGCACCACCTGGTGCGCTTCCACTTCGCGAAGCGCGAAGAAACGCTGCGCGCCGCCGGGGAACGGCTGGCGCAGCTGACGGTGCGAGCCAACGCCGGGCGGTGAACCCACCGCCCGGTCGCGCTACATCGTGGCCGAGCGCCAGAGCAGGCCGAGCACCAGCACAATGAACACCACCATGGCGATCTGAAGTTTGCGCATGCTGGTCTACGGGCGAATCGGCAACACGGTTCCATCCAACCGCTCGAGCGGCTTCACACCCAGCAGGTCGGCGAGCGTCGGCGCGATATCCACCGTGCGTACCTTCTGGTCGCGCACGCCCGGCTTTACGCCGGCGCCGAAAAAGATGATCGGGACCTGCGAGTCGTAGTCGCGCGGCGAACCATGGGATGCGATGTTGCCGCCCCACGTGCTGTACGGCGTGAGCGTCACCACCGCGTCCACATTCGACTCCGCCGGGAACTGGTGGGCCCATCGGCGGGCGATGTCATCGCTCGCCGAGTCGGCCAGGATCTTGGACCAGCGATCCACGCGCGCGATGCCGGGCTGCGTGCGCGCGGCGCGCGCAAACGCCTCCATCACACTGTCCAGATCCGCCGGCTTCTTGAAGGCCGCCCGGTTGACCAGCACGATCTGCTGGTCGAGCTCCACCGCCGTCGTATCGACCTTGAGCGCCTTGAGCTGCGCGCGCACGGCCGGCATGAGCGGATACAGATTGGCCCGCACCGGTCGCGGCGTGATGTCCGTCTTGAGTTCGGGAATCGTCCCGACCCCGTGATCGGCGGTGAGCACGAGCGTCACCTTGGTCGAGTCACGCAGCGTGTAGAGCGAATCCAGAAACACGCCGAGCGTGCGATCGAGGCGCAGGATCTGGTCGTGCATCTCGCGCGAATCGGGGCCGTAATTGTGGCCGATGACGTCGGTCGCGCTCAGGGAGAACGACAGCAGGTCGGTGGACGCGCCCTTGCCAAGCTGCATCGCCTCCAGGCCGTGGAGCGCGAGGGCCACCGTCACCTCGTCCATGAAGGGGGTGATGCGAATTTCGCTCCCCGTTTCGATGGGGTCGTCGCTCAGCTTGTGCGGGAACGTGAAGTTCTTGCCGCCCATCTCGATCGGCACCGAGTCCGGCTCGGGATAGCTGCTCGCCGGCCGCAGCAGGTCCCAGGTCTTGCCGGCATAGCTGAAGATCAGGTTGCGGTCATTGAACTGCTGCAACCACGCCGGGATGTCCTTGCGGTAATACGTGCTGGTGAGGAAGCGCCCATCGATCGCATACCAGTACACGTCGCTCTTCGACGACCCGATGGGCAGGATCGCGGCGCGATCCTTCATCGACACCGACAGCGTCTTGGTATTCTTGTCGGCCGCCTTCATCCAGTCCGCGAGCGTGGTCCCCTTGAACCGACGCGGCGAGGCCCCGGTGCCGTAGCCGCCGAGCACCAGCGGATAGGCGTTGTCTTCCACGCCCTCGCGATTGAGCATGATGCCGGTGGACCGCGGAAAGCGCCCCGACAACAGCGTGGCGTGGCCCGGCGCCGTTTCGGTGATGGCGTGGTCGTGATGCGCGTTTGTGAAGCGCGCCCCACCCTTCGCCAGCCGAGCCAGTCCGCCGGTAAGCTCCGGGCCGAACCGATCGAGATAGTCCGCCTTGAACTGGTCCACCGCGATCAGCACCACCAGCGACGGCTTGGCGGGCTGCGCGACTGACGCATGGCGGTCAAGAGCGGGCGCCGGGACCGGGCGTGACGGGCCGGGACGCGAGGCCGCGGCCACCAGGAGCAGGGCGACGGCAGGGGTGACGAGGAGTGAGCGCATCATGGGCCGAATGTGCCGGACCGATCGGGGGGTGGCAAGCGGCGGTCATCGGTGGCGGCAGCAGCACGGCCGATGGCGGAACCGCGGGGAAAGCACGATGTTTGGTGCCGATTGCCCCTCTGTTACCCTGCGCGCGGCGGGCTGGTCCGCGCCCCGCGAGGTCGTGTTCCCATTTCAGGAGTTTCTGGCGTGAGTTCCAGTTGGCGCTCGGCGCCCGCCACGCGCGTGATCCTGCGAAGCGTCGTGCTGTACGTGGCGCTGGCCGTCCTCGCCACCATGGCGTGGGAGGTGCTGCCGCGCGGCAACGCCGAGATCCCGTCGTCGCTCGACGCGCTCTTCGGCAAGGCCGACGCGGTGTCCAAGCAGCAGTCGGCCGCTCCGCTCGATGAGGGGACGCTGGCGTTCACCATGGCCGTAGCGATGGCGGCGGCCTCGCTGCTGTCGCTGCCCGTGGCATGGATCTATCAGCTCACCCGCGCCAAGCGGGGCTACCAGCAGTCGGTGGTGCAGCTGCTGATCATCCTGCCCACGGTGGTCAGTGGCATCGTGCTGCTGGTGAAGTATTCCGTCACCCTCGCCTTCTCGCTGGCCGGCATCGTGGCGGCGGTGCGCTTCCGCAACTCGCTCGACGACAGCAAGGACGCGGTCTACGTGTTTCTCGCCACCGGGCTGGGGCTCGCGGCGGCGGTGAACATGCCGGTGGCCTTCGTGCTGAGTGTCGGCTTCAACGTGCTGATTCTCGCGCTCTGGTTCACCGACTTCGGACACGCCGTGGAACTCGACGGACGGTTGGCCGAGAAGCGCCTCGCCCGCGCCAAGCAGATGGCCCGGACCGGCACCTTCGTCGCGCGGATGGACGAAGAAGTCCTGCGCAACATGACCACCGAGCAGCTCGAAGGGCTCGCCGAGCGCGCGTTCCGCCGGGCCAAGGCCAACAACATGACCACCGAGATGCCGGTCGTGTTCGAGGAGCGGACCCTGCGGCTCACGACCAGCGATCCCGCGATGCTGCGCCGCGTGCTCGAGCCCCGGCTGGCCGAGCACACGAAGACGTGGCGGTTTGGCGGGATGCAAACCGCCGATGGGACCACGGTGCTCGAGTATCGCGTGCAGCTCAAGAAGAAGACCGGCCCGGAGGAACTGCTCTCGCTCGTGCGTGCCACCGGCGCGTCGCAGCTCGAGGCCGCGGAGTTGGAGTAAATGTCTTTCGCTACCCGGAGTGTTCGTATGCGCGCTGCCGCCCGTGCCCTGTTCGTGCTGCCCCTGCTCCTCGCGAGCACCACGCTCCGTGCCCAGCAGCCGCCCAAGGCGGCCAAGGCCCCCAAGGAGCAGAAGGAGGCGAAAGATGCCAAGGACGCGAAGGATCCCAAGGATCCGAAGGAGAAGAAGATCCCGCGCCCCAAGCTGTATCGCAGCGAGACGCCGCTCGAGATGACCTTCACCATCAACGTGAAGCAGATCCGGAAGGATCGGAATGCGGATGCGCCCTGGCGCGCCGCATCGCTCACGTACAAGGACTCCACGGGCAAGGAGATCGTGGTCCCCGTGCAGGCGAAGACACGCGGGATCTGGCGCCTCAAGAACTGCGAGTTTCCGCCCATCCGCATCAAGGTCTCCAACAAGACGGCCGACCATACGTTGCTCGAAGACGCCGACGAGCCCAAGCTCGTGAACGTCTGCCGCAACAACGACACCTACGAGTCGTACATCGTGCAGGAGGCGCAGCTCTATCGCATCTACCGCCTCCTCACCGAGGCGTCCCATCAGGTGCGCCTGGTGAAGATGACCTACGCCGACAGTGCCACCGGCAAGGTGGAGATGACGCGCTGGGCGTTCTTCATTGAGGACCCCTCGCAGGTCGCCGCGCGGCTCGGGGGCGGGCGCGTCAAGCAGAAGGGCGCCACCGCGGAAGATCTCGAACCGAAGCAGACGGCGATTGCCTACGCGTTCCTCTACTTCGTCGCCAATACCGATGTGTCGTTCAACGGCCTGCACAACGGAGAGATCATCGCGTTCGCCGATGGCCGCAACATTCCCATCGCGTATGACTTCGACTTCTCCGGGGTGATCAACGCGAGCTACGCGGGCGTCGATCCGTCACTCCCCATCAAGTCGGTGCGCGAGCGGCTCTTCCGCGGCTACTGCCTGCACAAGGATGCCTATCCCGAGGTCTGGGAGCTCTTCAAGACGAAGCGGCCGGCCATCGAAGCGCTCTACACCGACGACATCGGCAAGCTGCTGGCGCCGAACATCGTGAAGAGCCACCTGTCGTTCTTCAACGACTTCTACGAGGCCATCAAGACGCCGCAGCAGGCGCAGCGGCGCGTGTTGACCGACTGCATCAAGTAACGGGGCGGTTGGCGGGGGCGGGCAGGCGGAGGACGAAGCACGATCCTCCGCCGTCGCGCGTCCGGTACATCACATCGCCACCCTGCGCGCGGGCGAAGGTGCGGGCGATCGACAGGCCCATCCCCATGCGCGCCGCCTCGGTGACCGGTTCGCTCCACGGGGCGGGCTTGCGGCGAAGCGGCGTGAAGAGGCGCTCGACATCGCTCTCGTCGAGGCCGGGGCCGCGATCGGCCACCACGATCTCGAGCCCGTCCGGCGTGCTCGTGCAGAACACGTCGATCGACGTGTCCGGCGCCGAGTAGCGCGCGGCATTCTGCAGCAGATTGCCGAGGACCTGCACCGTGAGCGTCTGGTCGCACCAGGCGAGCGTCTCCTGACGCGCCGCGTGCACGCGCACCGTCCGCTTGGACAGCACGGCTTCCCCCGATCGCAGCGCCACCTGGACCAGCGCGCCGAGGTCATGCGCCTCGAGCTGGAGCGCGGTGCCGCTGGTGTTCGCGAACCGTTGCAGCGTGGCGAGATAGTCGCCCAGACGGCGTGACTCTTCGCCCACCCGCTGCAGCGCCTGCGTGGGGCCAAAGCCACCGGCCGGATCGGCCAGCAGCGCGAGCGTCGCCACGGGCGAACGCAGGTCATGTGCGATCGAGCCCAGCAGCGCGTTCTTGAGGCGATCGGCTTCGGTGAGCACCCGCGCCGTGGCGGCGTCGCGCTCGAGTTGCAGGCGCTCGGCGCTGAGGCGCTCCACTTCCGCGGTGCGCTCACGGGCGACCGCGACCGCCCGCTGCAATTGATCGAACAGCGCGGTGACGAGCACCCCGGTCAGTGCAAAGCCGATGAGAATGAGGGCGTTCAACTCGCTCGCGCCGCCAAACTGTCGTCGGGGCGGGACGAAGAAGTAGTCCACCGCGAAGTAGCTGATGGACACCATCACCGCGCTCAGCCAGCGCCCCCCCCCCTGCCGGCTCGCCCCGATGATCAGGAGGAGATAGGTCAGGACGCCGTGGGCGATACGAAGGTCGGGGTTGTCCGAGATGCGATCGAAGACGACGGTCGCGAGTAACCAGGCGCTCAGGTAGAGCACCCAGACCCGTCGGCGATTCGGCAGCTCCACGGGCTAGCGCGGGGCCGCGAAGCGATAGCCGACGCCCGGCTCCGTCACGATGAGACGCGGCATCGAGGGATCCGGCTCGACCTTGCGCCGCAGATGCGTCATGTGCACGCGTACATGAGTGGCATAGTCGCCGAACTCGCGGGCCCACACGATGTCCCAGAGTTGCTTGGGCGAGAGCGGCCGACCGGCGTGCAGCACGAGCGCGCGCAGCAGCGCCCATTCGGTGGGGGTGAGGCGCTGCGGCGTGCCGTGTCGCACCACGCGCTGCTCGATCAGATCGATCTCCACCCCATCCACCGACACGCGTGCCCACGAACGCGCGGCCGATGACGTCGAGGCGCGGCGGATCTGTCCACGCACACGGGCCAGCAGTTCACTCGCGCCGCACGGCTTGATGACGAAGTCATCGGCCCCCGCATCGAGCAGGGCGACCTTCTCTTCCTCGCTGTCGCGCCCCGAGAGCACAATCATCGGCACATCGGTCGTCTTGCGCAGGCGCCGCAGCAGATCGGCGCCGTCACCGTCAGGGAGACCAAGATCGAGGACGATCAGCTCCGGTGGGTGCTGCGCGACCTCGCGTTCCGCCTCGGCGACGGTCGAGGCCGTCCGCACCGAGCGACACACCGTCGAGAGGGTCTGCACGAGGGTGTCGCGCAAGGAGTCGTCGTCTTCAACGACGAGCAGACGCTCGGGATCCGGCCAATCAGGGACGTGAGAATGCGGCACGGTGGTGGACAGAGGCGAAAGCGGGACGTGCTCTATCCTAACCGTCCAAGGGGGAACGCACCAAACCATGGCCCCGGTCCGGCGCGGCGGTCGGCGCCCGCACCGGCGCTCGCACCGGCGCTCGCACCGGCGCCCGCACCAGCGCCCGCGCCTTACGGGCTGCGGTGCGCGGCGGCGAGAACGAGATACGACTTGATGCGCACCCGCAGCCCCTTGGCGCAGGTGGCGGCGAAGTCGCCCTGCCGCTCCAGCCCCTCGACCAGCCGGAGCAGCACCTCGGGGGTCTCCGGATGCTCGGGCTCCAAGCCGGCCTCGGCGCGCGCGGCGGTCAGCAAGGCCGGCACTTCGTCCTCATCGACGTAGCGCGACAGCGACGTGACGATGAGGGCGAGGGTCGGCGCCTCGAGGTCGTACAGGGGAACGCGTGGGTTGGGCATCAGGCCGGCCCACGAACGCGGCGGGCTTCAATCTGCCGCATCACCTCCGACGCCAGCTCGTGCAGTCGCGCGAGTTCCGCGTCGGAGAATGTGCGAGCTTCGACGCCCGCGACACAGAATGATCCCAGCGCATGCCCGCGTGAACTGATGAGCGGCACGCCGGCATAGCAGCGCAGGCCGTCCACGGTGACCAGCGGATTGTCCTTGAGCCGCTCATCCTGCGCGGCGTTGTCCACGATCAGCGGCTCCTGGGATGCCACGGCGTAGCGACAGAAGCTCCACTCGCTCGGCGTCCCCTCGGCCTGTTCGATCCAGTCCGGGATACCGACGCGCGCGGCGAAGTACTGCGCTTCGTCGAGCACGATCGAGACGAGGCCGATCGGGAGCTGGAACTCCTGCGCGGCCTGCTCGCAGGAGGCCTGCAGCAGCGCCTGAATGTCCGGCGCGGTCAGGCGGAGATCGGCGATCTCCTGCAATCGTTCACGCTGCTCCAGCACGGCGCGGACCTGCGCGTCGGAGAGCGGGGGAGTTCCGGACATGATGCGGGGTCAATGGAGAAACGGGACAGCCAACATCCGAGGGACGAATGGCTGCCCCGTCAGTCACACGACGTGGCGATCAGTTTTGTGATCGGCGTACGAGCCGACGGCTACGCCTGCCGGCTCAGGCCGAGAGGGTCTTCAGATCGATGACGAAGCGGTACTTCACGTCCGCCTTGAGCATCCGCTCGTAGGCGGTGTTCACGTCGGCGGCGGTGATGAGTTCGATGTCCGAGGTGATGCCGTGCTCGCCGCAGAAATCGAGCATTTCCTGCGTCTCCTTGATGCCGCCGATCAGCGATCCGGCGAGGGAGCGACGCTTCAGGATGAACGTGAAGGGGGCCGGCGACGGGTGAGGTTCGGGCGATCCGCCAAGCAGACACAGAACACCATCAAGCCGCAATAGCGACATTTCCGCTTCGATGTCATGCGGGGCGCTGACGGTATCCAGGATCAGATCGAGCGAGTTGCGGACCGCCTTCATCTGGGCCTTGTCCTTGGAGATCACGACGGCGTGGGCGCCCAGGCGCTTGGCGTCTTCGACCTTGCCCTCGGAGGTCGTGAAGACGGTGACGTGGGCGCCGAGCGCGACCGCGAGCTTGACGCCCATATGGCCGAGCCCGCCAAGACCGACGATGCCGACGCGGGAGCCCGGGCCGACCTTCCAATGGCGGAGCGGCGACCAGGTGGTGATACCGGCGCAAAGCAGCGGGGCCACGGCCGCGGTGTCGAGCGTCTCGGGCACGCGCAGTACGAAGTCGTCGGTGACCACGATGGTCGTGGAGTAGCCGCCCTGCGTGCGCCCGCCCGAGACCTTGTCCGGGCTGTCGTAGGTGCCGGTCATGCCGTTGCTGCAGTACTGCTCGACACCAGCGCGGCACGAGTCACATTCGCGACAGCTGTCGACCATACAGCCAACACCGACCAGATCGCCGGCCTTGAAGCGGTGGACGTCGCCGCCAACGGTGACCACGCGGCCCACGATCTCGTGGCCGGGGACGAGCGGGTACTGCACCGGCCCCCACTCACCTCGCACGGTGTGGAGGTCGGAGTGGCAGATGCCACAATACAGGATCTCGATCTGGACGTCGCGCGGGCCGACATCGCGGCGTTCAAACGTCCACGGAGAGAGCGGTCCGGCCGCGTCGCGCGCGGCTATGCCGATGGCTGGAATCATTCGCTAAACGTGTGGGGCCGGGTGCACGTTTGGTAGGTGGTGTTTGTACCCACTCCAAACCCTCCGCACTCTATGACCCGTTTCCGTCTCGCCGTTCGTCTGGCCCACGCCGGTGCCCTGGTGGCCGGTTCGGCGCTGGTCGCCGGCAGCGCCCTCGCGCAGTCGATCGACTCGGCGTTCGTCGCCGGCCTCCGGTGGCGCACCGTCGGCCCCGCGAACTTTATGGGGCGCATGTCCGACATCGTCGGCATCCCCAGCCCCTCCAAGACGCTCTTCGCCGCGGCGGCGGGTGGCGGCATCTGGAAGACCACCAACAACGGCATTACCTGGCGCCCCGTCTTCGACGACAAGCGCGTGATCTCGATGGGCATGCTCGCCATCGCGCCGAGCGACACGAATCAGGTATGGGCCGGCACGGGTGAGCCGAACTCCCGCAACTCGATTGAACCGGGTGGCGGGATCTTCAAGAGCACCGACGGCGGGATCACCTGGAAGCCGATGGGTCTCGAAAAGACCGAGCACATCGGTCGCATCGCGGTGCATCCCACCAACCCGAACATCGTCTTCGTGGCGGCGCTGGGCGCCGCGTGGCGTTCGAATCCGGAGCGTGGCCTCTATCGCACGACCGATGGCGGCGCGACGTGGCAGCTGGTCAAGTTCGTCAGCGACAAGGCGGGCTTCGTGGACGTCGCGATCAATCCGAAGGATCCGAACATCGTGTTCGCCACGAGCTGGGAGCGCTTCCGCACCCCGTACTCGCTGTGGAGCGGTGGCCCGGGCTCGGCGCTCTGGAAGAGCACCGACGGCGGCACGACGTGGGCCGAGGTGAAGGGGAACGGCTTCCCCGAGGGGCTCAAGGGGCGCATGAGCCTCAACATCAATCTCGCCAACCCGAACGTCATGTACATGATGATCGAGGCGTCGGAGAAGACCACCGGCCCGATCGTCGGCGAGCGCAGCCCCAAGAAGAACGGGCTCTACAAGAGCACCGATGGCGGCACGACGTGGCAGCAGATGAACAACTACAACGTCCGCCCGTTCTACTACTCGCAGGTGCGCAGTGATCCGAAGAACCCGGACCGGGTGTACTTCTCGAGCACGGACCTGCAGTTCTCCGAAGACGGCGGCAAGACGAACCGGGTTGCCGCGAACGGCGTGCACATCGACACGCACGGCATCTGGATCGATCCGAACGATACTGACCGCTGGGCAGTGGCGAATGACGGTGGCATCGCCATCACGTTCGATAAGGGCGGCAACTTCATTCAGCCGCAGAACATCCCGGTCGCGCAGTTCTACGAAGTCGCGTACGACATGAGCGTGCCGTACAACGTGTGCGCCGGCGCGCAGGACAACGGCACGTGGTGCGGCCCGAGCAAGCGCCGCACGCCGCAGACGAGCCTCGGCTACTGGTTCACGATCGCCGGCGGCGACGGCTTCTACGCGGCCATGGATCCGACCGATCCGAACATCGTGTACGGCGAGTCGCAGGGCGGCAACGTGTCGCGGCTCAACCTCAAGACGGGTGAGCGGATGGGCTTCCAGAAGCCCAGCTGGCAGGCCAAGTACCGCCAGTGGGAAGACTCCATTGCCATCGTGCGCGGTGATCCGCTCGTGCCCGCCACCAAGGCGCAGACGGCCGCGATCGCGGCATTGCGCAAGCAGCAGCAGGCGGACTCGGTGGCGCTGTCGCTGCGCTTCAACTGGAACTCGCCGTTCTTCATCTCGCCGCACAATCCGGCGGTGATCTACTTCGGCGGCAATCGCGTGCTCAAGTCGAGCAAGCGCGGCGAAGAGCTCCAGCTGATTTCGCCCGACCTGTCCAAGCAGCTCACGGCCAAGCTCGACACGTCGTTGCGCCTTACCGGTGGCATCACGCTCGACGCCACCGGCGCCGAGACGTACGGCACCGTGGTGGCGCTCGAAGAGAGCCCGGCCAAGCCCGGCCTGCTGTACGCCGGCACCGACGACGGCAACGTCTGGAAGTCGAGCAATGACGGCGCCACGTGGGAGAACATCGGCAAGAACATCGCCGGTCTGCCGAACGGCGGCGAAGTGTACGTCACGCGCATCGAGGCGTCGAAGTTCGACACCAACGTGGTGTACGTGGCCTTCGACAACCATCGCTGGGGTGACTTCAAGCCGTACCTGTTCGTGTCGAAGGACGGTGGCAAGACGTTCTCGAGCCTGGTGAACAACCTGCCCACGGGTGGGCCGGGCGACTTCCTGCACGTCGTCCGCGAGGATCCGACGAACCGTGACGTGCTCTACGTCGGGACGTCGATCAGCGTCTACGCCTCGGTGGATCGGGGCGCGACGTGGACCAAGTTCGCGGCGAATCTGCCGAGCGTGCCGGTCTACGATCTCCAGATCCATCCGCGCGATCGCGAGCTCATCGCCTCGACGCACGGCCGTGGCATCTGGATCGTGGATGTCGCGCCGCTCCAGCAGCTCACGAAGACGGTGGCGGCCAAGCCCGTGCATCTCTTCGAGCCGAAGACCGGCTTCCAGTGGGGTGAGGAGCCGCTCCGCGGCGCCAGCGGCAACGGCAACGCGCAGAACTTCTTCACCACGCAGAACCCGCCCTATGGCGCGAGCATTTCGTATCGCGTGACGACGCCGGGCACGACGGCCCGGATCAGCATCGTCGATGCGGGTGGTGACACGGTGAGCACCATCAACGGGCCGGCCACGGCCGGCCTGCACACGGTGAATTGGGGCTATGCGCTCGTCGGTCGTCCGGCGCCGCGCGCGGCGCTCTCGCCCAGTGAGAAGCGCGACAGCATCCTGCGGGCGGTGCGCGCACCGGCGGTGTTCGATTCGCTCACGAAGGCGAAGTACGACAGCACGGCGATCGCGCTCGCGAAGCGCCTGGTGAATCCGCCGAACTTCGGCGGGGGCTTTGCCGGTCGCGGTGGCGGCGGTGGCGGTCGCGGCGCCGGCGGCGCCTGCGAGCGTCCGCTGACGCAGTGGGAACCGTTCTGCGCGCGTCCGGCGGAAGGGGCTGCCGCGGCGGGTCGCGGTGCGGCCGCCGCCGCTGGTGAGGCGCAGGCGCAGGCGGAGCAGCTCGCGAACGCCGGATCGAATCCGGCAGTGCAGAAGATCTTCGCGCTGATCGGCCTGCCGATGCCGGCGCAGGGTGGTCGTGGCGGCGGCGGTGGCGGATTCGGCGGCGCCGGTGGCGGTGGGACCGCCACCACCGGCGACTATGGCGTCGTCCTCCAGATTGGCCCGACTACGCAGAAGGTGAAGCTCCGCGTCGAGAACACCGGCGCGGTCGGTGGCGCGAGCCCGTTTGGCTTCTTCGATGAAGACGGGCTCCGCAACAAGTAAGCGATAGGCGCGCAGCGATTCCGATCGCCGCGGGCAGTCCAGACGGCGGCGTGTCTCCGAGAGACACGCCGCCGTTTGCCTACCGGCTTGCGCCTTGCAACCCTTTGCCCGGTCGTTGCGTCTTATCTCCTGTGCCGCGCGAGTGCGCGTCGATGTGTGCCCTTACGTCCCTGCCTCGTGTCACGTCTCCGTTTGCCACTGGTCGCCTTGGCGATCGCTGCGCTGTTCGCGGCCTGCGTGCGCACGTCGCGACTCACGCAGGCTCAGCCGCGCGATCAGCTCTATGCCAGTCTGATCGGGACATGGCACGGGACGCTCGAATACAAGGACTATCAGGACTCCACCCGCCGCGTCACGCTGCCGACGCAGCTGCAGATCGTGCCGGCGCCCGACGAAGACGGTCTCGAGCTCCGCTACACGTACGACGACGGGCCGGGCAAGACGGTGCGCAGCGTGGATCACCTGCACTTCGATCGGGCCATGCAGCAGGCGCGGTGGGGTGGCGTGAAGGACAGCACGCTGCAGCGGTTCGTGGTGCAGGGGCGCACCGGCGGGGGCAACGGTGAACCCGTGCGGCTGGTGCTCGAGACCGACGGCCGCGACGACGATCAGCCGGCGCGCATCCGCGAGACGTTCGTGGTGTCGGCGGGGGCGGTGCACCTGCTCAAGGAGACGGCGATCAATGGGCAGACCATGGCGTTCCGGCACCAGTACCAGCTGCGACGCGCCCAGTAGGAGCGCCACGGGCCCGCGCGCCCGACTGGCGCCGCGGGATAAATTGCCGGGATGCGCGAATATCGTTTTCAGGCCACGGCCGACACTATCGAGGCGCTCCGCAAGCTGCGCGGCGCGTGGCGCGGACTGATCACCGCCGAGCATGAACTCACCGTCGTGCTGCGCGACGGGCAGGCCGTGCGCATCGGGATCGACACGGCCGATGTCGAAGGGCTCTTCGACGCCTATCGCGTGCGCGCCGACGTGGCCGACAATCCCGGGCTGCTGGGCGTGCCCGTGGAAGATTTCATCGACGGCGGCAACGACGTTGTGCTCTTCACCGGCGTCACCTGGAGTGAACCGCACGGCGGCATGAACGCCGCCGGGGTGCAGCAGGGCGCGGCGATGCACTTCTCCGGACACCCGCAGCAGCTGTCGGAAACGGCCGAGGTGGTGTGCATCACCACCGACGCCTTTGTGGTCGCGAGCGGCGCCGGGCGCGGCATTCTCATTCGCACCGGATTGCGCCCGGGTTCCCTCGAAGTGGAGCGCAATCCGGAGAAGGTGCGGGCGTTCCTGCTCGAGCGCGGTTACGCCGACGGCACGGGCGACCGCACGGGCGACGGCGACGCCGCCGACACCACGGACGGGTGACGCGCCCTATTTGGGCGCGCGCGTAAAGAGCAGATAGTCCGCCTTCTTCGCGTCCTCGCCGGCCTTCGCCTTGGCGAGGTTCTCCACCGGCACCGCGGTGATCACCACGCTGCTCGCCTCGGGCGCCCGGCGTCGCGCCCGAGCGGCGGTGCCCAGTCCGTAGTCGCTGTGGAATGCCCCGTCGACCTGAAAGACGATCGCGCCCTTCGGCGCCTTCTTCCACGCGTCGGCGATGGCTTCGCCCATCGCTTCATCCTTCACGCACTGCGCCTCGTAGAACTTGTCCGTCATCGAGGCCATCATCGCCGCGTCGCTGGCCGTCGGCGGGCCGCCGCCGGCACCGTGCCCCTTCATCGTCTCGGCGAACTTCTCGTAATACGCGTCCTTGGGGCACAGGTGCTCACGCGCCATGAAGCGCTTGTCGGCAGCATTGAGCGTATCGAGCAGCGCCAGGCCACGGCGGCTCACGGCACTGGCCAGTCGCCGCGGCACGTTCGCCGCCACGACGGGCCAACCGTGCACGCGCGCCAGTTCGATCATGGGGCGGTAGTCGGTGGTGTAGCGATCCCACGGTCGTGAGCCGGCGAGAAAGTTCTGCTCGGAGATGGTCCCCGCGAGGTACTGATCGACGAGCGGCTGCACGTCGCGCTCGAACATCTCCATCGACAGCACGACGTGGTCGCGCTTTTCGCCGATCGCCGCCAGCACCGCCGCTTCGGAGGCATGCGTCGCGGGGTCGTCGTGCTGCTCCCCGAAGAACACGAGGTCCTTGCTCGTCACCACCTGCGTGAACTCCCGCCAGGTCACGAACTTCGCCGACTTGGTGTCGTAGATGCGCACCGCCGCCTGCGGCTGCAGGGACTGGCTTGCACCGCGACCGAGCGAGGCACAGGCGGACGTCAGCAGGGTGCTGGCGGCGAGGAAGAGCAGGGCGGGAGCACGCATGGCGAATGGGCTAGAGGTCACCGGGAAGCTACCCGATTCGGGAGTTCGATGCACCGTGCGGCGTGCCCGGTGCTAGGATTGGAGACCCAACCCCACCCGCATGTCTGTCTTGCTGTTGCAGCCGACCCCCGGCGCCTCCCCCCAGATCGGCGCCCTCCTCGCCATGCTCGAGGCGACCCGCGCGTCCACCCTTGCGGCCGTGGCCGGCCTGTCGACCGCCGCGCTGGCGCACCGGCACGATGCGACCGCCAATCCGATCGGCGCGCTCATCGCCCACATCACGGCCATCGAGTACGCGTATCTCACGGCCACCCTCGAAACGACGCCACCGAGCATGGACGAATGGACCGTTCACGGTCCGCTGATCCGGCTCGGTCCGGCCGCCTGGGCGGCGGCGGAAGGGCGCTCGCTCGACGACCTGCTCGGGGTGATGGCCGCGGTGCGCGCCCGCACCGTCGCCGCGCTGTCGCAGCGCGCCGACGCGTGGCTGACCACCACGCTGACACTCCCCTGGCTCAGCGGGCCCGCGACGCCGTTCTGGGCGTGGTATCACGTCATGGAAGACGAACTCAATCATCGCGGACAGATTCGCCTGCTGCGCGCGCGCCTCCCCGAGGCGCTGCGCGCATGAACACGGCCCTCGCCTTCGAAGCCGCGGTGCATCGGCTGTCGCTGCTCGTGGGACTCAGTCGCGAGACGGACGTGCACGCGTGGGCCCTCCGGTGGCTCGAGCTGCATGAGGTGTCCGCCGATCTGGTCGACGTCATCACGGCACTGGTCGCCCTGTCGCCGCTGCGAGAGGCGCTCGCGCCGCTCGCCGCCTCGGCGCCGGCCGATGCGGTGGCGATCGTCGTGCTCGCCGCACTGGCCCACGATCCTTCGCGCCACACGCGCGGCGTCGCCGATCGCCTCCACATGCTGCGCGTGATGCGTACGGATACCGCGCTGCCGGCCGACGTTGTCGAGGCCATCAAGCTGCGCGAGGAATGGTACATGCTCGCCCAGGCCGGCCTGCCGGCACCAGAGCCGGTGACCCATGAGACGCTCGACGCATGGCTGCTGCCGCTCGTGTCCTCACTCGGCGGCGTCGCGCCGCCGGTGCCCGAGTCTTCCTGACGCTGGGCACCTTCTCGCCCGTCGAAGCGAGCGACTCCGAAACGCCCGGCACGTTCGATGGTGCGTCGGATCTCGGGATAACAGAAACAGCAGAAAGGATTTTGAG
This sequence comes from Gemmatimonadaceae bacterium, assembly GCA_019752115.1. Lineage (NCBI taxonomy): Bacteria > Pseudomonadati > Gemmatimonadota > Gemmatimonadia > Gemmatimonadales > Gemmatimonadaceae > Gemmatimonadaceae bacterium. Next base: position 355 of record JAIEMN010000004.1, on the reverse strand, counting down.
GATCAACGGGATCAATGGGATACGGCATGCAGTATCCGCAAAATCCGTGCGATCCTTTTTGATCCCTCATGCGGTTTCGGTTATCCCCGAATCCTCACGGAATCCCACGATCCCATTCGGTTGATGGCGGCTGCGTCGAGCGGCCCGGCGCGTTCGATGGCTCGTCGGATCTCGGGATAACAGAAACAGCAGGAAGGATTTCAAGGATCAACGGGATCAATGGGATACGGCATGCAGTATCCGCGAAATCCGTGAGATCCTCTTTGATCCCTCATGTTGTTTCGGTTATCCCCGAATCCTCACGGAATCCCACGATCCCATTCGGTTGATGGCGGCTGCGTCGAGCGGCCCGGCG